>NZ_NOLK01000058.1:0-49313 GCF_002245985.1 Nostoc sp. 'Peltigera membranacea cyanobiont' 232 | reverse complement strand
TCCATCTTGAAAGCTGAACAAAAATCTGAGGCTGATATTTGGGAACAGCGCGAAAGAATAGAACTGTTGCAGCAGAAGTTAGATGAAATTGTCACTTTCGATCCTAACCTCAAATCCAAAATCCAAATACAAAGGCTCCCCGGCGCTACCTGCTTCTTTGGTGCGGTCGAGAACTGCGATCGCCTTTACACTACTTGGCAACGCTGCAACAAACCTTTGCACATCAAAGGGGCGGTAAAGTCGCACTTTCACTACACCAAGTTTTTCACCACGGGCGTTAAGATAATCTATCGTTTCATGGACGGTTTCACAGCCTGAACCCATAAGAACGATAACGCGATCGGCATCCTTTGCACCGTAATATTCATAGATTTTATAATGCCTTCCCGTGCGTTCTCCAAACTCATCCATGATGCGCTGGACAATTTTTGGACAAGCGTTGTAGTAAAGGTTAGCACCTTCCCGTCCTTGGAAGTAGACATCGGGATTTTGGGCAGTCCCCCGCAAGACTGGACGATCTGGGGTCAGCGCCCGGCTGCGGTGGGCGAGGATGAGATTATCGTGGATGAGCGATCGCAAATCTCCATCTGAAAGCAGTTTGACTTTCTGGACTTCATGTGAAGTGCGGAAGCCATCAAAGAAGTGCATAAATGAGACTCGCGTCTCTAAAGTAGCAGCATGGGCGATGAGAGCAAAATCTTGACTTTCTTGCACCGAAGCCGAACACAGCAGGGCAAAACCAGTCGCACGAGCCGCCATCACGTCGCTATGATCGCCAAAAATTGATAAAGCGTGGGTAGCCAAAGAACGGGCTGCAACGTGAACCACAGCGCTAGTCAACTCACCAGCAATTTTGTAGAAATTGGGAATCATCAACAATAATCCCTGAGATGCCGTGAAGGTGGTACTCAGGGAACCTGTTTGCAATGCCCCATGCACGGCTGCTGCGGCTCCCCCTTCACTTTGCATCTGCACAACGCTGGGAATAGTGCCCCAAAGGTTAGGACGACCTTCGGCTGACCAAGCATCTGCCCATTCACCCATTGCTGAAGAGGGGGTGATAGGATAAATGGCGATCGCTTCATTTAATTTGTAAGCAACACGGGCGACAGCTTCATTCCCATCAATGGTTGCAAAGGTTTTGTTCATAATCTGATTTTTGTCCCCGTCTCTCAGTGTAAATAGAAGAGCAGAATTCAGGAGTCAGTCATCAAAGTAATTTTTAATTGATAATGACGCTTGCAGACTCGCTAACACAATTTGTAGTTCCATCAGTGTGACCTTCCGTACTCTCTTAGAGGTTGAATGAACAAGTATTTCCCTGTAGTTTTAGGCACTCTTAGATCCCCTCTAACCCCCCTTTTTAAGGGGGGAATCGGAATCAAAGTCCCCCTTTTTAAGGGGAGCCACTGCGTTGGGCGGGCAATGCCCCACTTAAAGCACGTGGCGTGGATTTAGGGGGATCTAAAACTTTGGATACCGACAAGATGACTTGTTCATTCATCCTCTTAATTACGAATTACGAATTAGTTTTGTACCTTACTGAATGACAAACTGCTGTATAAATAGCCAGAGCTAGGAAGTCAGGGTATTAAAATTTTAAAGTCAAAGAGTTCTCGGTAGGATTTACCATTGTTTAAATGATGATTTATTAATGGCTTTCGGCTCTTTAATTAACTTTAAATAAATACTTCATATATTAGTATCTCATCCTAAATGCTGCATCTATTGATATGTATTAATCATGTACTCAATAGCCAAAAGACTTATTAGATAAGGCTTTCAGTTAATAGATTATTTTTTGTGGGGTATAGGGTCGGGTTTCTGTATCGTTTTCATCCCCGTTAGGGGAAGTGGTTATGTAAAGAGTTACCTTTTGGAAACCTTACCCAGACTGAGTTTCAGATACCCAAATCGACACACCTCTGAAAAATGACAAAAAATCTTCAAAAAAGCATCAAATTTGTCGCCTGAAACCCTTGCTACAAGAGCAATCGACACACCTCAACGGAATTATGCGGTTTTCAAGGATCGGGCGAGGTGTGTCGATGAGTTTCAACACACTGTATAAACAGTAAAATATGTTACCTAAAATTCTCAAGCTGTATTGCTTATTTTCCTGTCTCTAGTTGCTCCCGTTGCTTACCATACTCCCGCAGCTGTTTCAACAGAACTTCTTGGGATGAGTTAGGGATAGACGGACTGGGGGTTGGTTCAAGAGTGATTTCAGCACTTTCAAAATTAGCAGGTGAAGGATTAACTCCATAGACAGGTAGCGACTTGTCATTAGACATCGCCTGTTTGGTTGGTACTGGGTTAGGAGTTAGATTCTTTTGTTTGTTCACAGCAGCTTTTACCGAATCTAGAGTAGTAGCAACTTGCACTTGTTGCTGCATATCTTGTGTAGAAGAGACTAAACCACTTAAACCATTCACCAATTGCCGTAAATTTTTGCGGAAATTAGGATCGCCTGTCAATTCATCTAAATCAGATGTAATTTTTTGGGTATTTTCAAAGGTGACTCGTGCTGAATCTAAAGTTTGTTGCAGCAACACCACATTCTTGGGATCGTTTAAAGTTTTAGAAGCATCGCGTAAATTAGCTGAGGCTTGGGCTGCATTTGCTGAAAGAGTTTCTAAATTGTTGAGTAATTCTCCTTGAGTCAATCGATTGATCGATGGTGATAGGCTACTGACTGTAACACGTAGTTGGTTGCTGGTTTGGGTAATATTGTTTAAAGCGCCAACCAGTGAAGAACGATTTGTTGTCAACAGATTATCCAGATTTTTGATCAAACGATTTGCTTGAGTTGCAGTATCACCAAATTTATTTACTGTTTGATTTGCGGATGTATTAAGTTGATTTGTCGCTCGTTGCACTGAATTAGCAGTGCTTGAAAATGTATTTAGTTGTTGTCGCAAGCTTTTGGTCAAACCTTGTAAATCCTGACTTAGTTCAGTAAAACTCGATGCTGCGCCTGTGGTAGTTTCTAGAACCCTATTGACATTTCTATAAAATTTGGGGTTATTGTATGCAGCAGATAGCTCAGTTGAACTGCGAATTAGTTCATCAACACTGATGCCAATCTGACCTTTTAAGCGAGAGCCATTACAGACAATGAGACTGGTATCACAACTTTTATCTAGGGGTTTAGCAAGCACACCCCCAGTAGGTAATGTTGTTTTTGGTGTGATATCGATAATACTTTCGCTAATTAATCCACTTTGATTAGCTTCCACCAGTACATTTCGAGGCATAATTAAGTCAGTTTGGGCAATTTCAATTTCTACATCGATAGCATTCGCCTTTGGTAAAATCTTGTCAATAGTTCCGACTTTAACACCTCGATAGCGAACTATTGCTCCCTTTTGCATTCCGCCAGCGTTAGCAAATTCTACAATAATTTTGTATGAACGGCCAGCAGCAGTAAATCTATTTAACCACAGAAAGAGTAACCCAAATACCCCTATTCCTAGCAGGAGCAACAACCCCACAGAGCCTTCTCTAAATGTTCGCCCAGACGCGAAGCGGCTTGTCATCAGACCTCGCATTTTTTTCCTCCACCCAATAATTAGTTATGAGTTGGAAGTTAGGAGTTATGAATTGAGAGTTAGGAGTCAGGGGCTAGGAATTGGGATTATGAGTTATGAGTTATGAGTTATGAGTTATGAGTTATGAGTTATGAGTTGAATTTAACCCTCGCTCCTTATTGTTAACTCCTCACTTTTAACTCTTAACTTCTCACTTTTAACTCCTCACTCCTAACTTCTCACTTTTAACTCCTCACTCCTAACTTCTCACTTTCTAACCGACGACTTGAATCGGCCCTTTCACACTTCCACTTATAAATTGTTTGATCAACGGATTTTCTGTGTTGTATATCTCACTAACTGTACCTTGCCACTGCACTTTGCCTTCATAGAGAAATATAAGTCTATCAGCTGTCCGGCGGATAGTGCTGTCTTGGTGGGTAACAACAGCATAGGTACTACAAACTCCATGTAAACATTGCAAATAGCGGATTAAATCTTCGATTACTGTTGAGGCGATGGGATCGAGTCCGGCTGTTGGTTCGTCGTATAGTAGAACTTCTGGGCCTTCTGAGGGATTATCGGGGTTAGACATAATCGCACGGGCAAAACTTACCCGTTTTCGCATTCCCCCAGAAAGTTCGGCTGGGTAAAGGTCACTTATTGATGGCAAACCTACCATCTCCAATTTTTCTCGTACCAAATCTCGAATACGCGATCGCGGCAGCTTTGAATTTTGATAAAGTAAAAATCCCACATTCTCCTCCACCGTCAGCGAATCAAATAGCGCCGCCTGCTGAAACACCATACCAATGCCAACCTGCTGGCCACCATCCTCAATCAAACCGTCTCGCCGCACCCCTTGCACATAAATTTCTCCTTCATCTGGACTAAGTAACCCCGCCATTACCCGTAAAATTGTTGATTTACCAGTCCCTGATGGCCCAATAATCCCCAGTGCTTCTCCCCGGTAAATGGTTAAGTCTACATTATCTAGAACTTTATGGCTACCAAAGGACTTAGAAACACCTTTCAGTTCAATCAATGGTTCAGTCATTAGTTATTAGTCATTAGTCATTGGTGAGCCAGTGCCTTGGGCGGGTTCCCCAATTTGTACTCTTACCAGGAAGCAAGTTACTGGCAGGGCATTGTATAGTACATTATAAGTATATGATTAGCGTTTTAATTAGCAAACTTTATTTTTCTAGCATAATATTTAGTTATTTGCCATTCTTGATGTCCCAGAATCCCCTGACCCCAAGGCTGAGGAATACACCGTAGTAACTTAACGTCTCAGTAAATGCAAACTAAAACTCCAGTTTTCTGTGGACATTAGCAGATTCATTTAATAGTATATTCATCCTATTAGAGGCTATAACTACTCAGAAAAAAGCTACAGAAAAAATATTTAACCATTTGATGTGAGGAGAGCAATTTTGTTTAAAAAATAAAAATTCTCAGACTAACAACTTATCTTAATATAGGAATCCGGTTTGATTTCTGAAAATATCCGTAGGATGTGTTCGCGACAGCGTAACGCATCAAACCCTTGATAATAGTGCGTTACGAACTCCGTTCTAACACACTCTACAATACCTAATTTCGTTCAAAAATCAAATAGTAATCCTATATCTGGGCTGGTATTTATTTGCAAGTAATTTATAACTATTCGATAAAAATTAATTTTATTCCCATCGGAAGTTATTGTAATTAGCATATTCATTATATAACTTAAGAAACTAATAACATTCTTACTCAATCTTAAAGTTGGCAATTCCTAAAATTATTCACTACTATTGTAACAATTACTAAGAAAAATCCAAGTAGAGATTATGAGTAACCACTCAGAGCAGTTTGCAAGTGATAATTCCTCTGGTATTTGTCCAGAAGCGCTGGAATATATGATTAGGGCAAATCAAGGTAGTGTTCCAGCTTATGGAAATGATGAATGGACTCAAAAAGCAACAGATTATTTTCGGGAACTCTTTGAAATTGATTGTGAAGTATTTTTTACCTTTAATGGTACAGCCGCCAATTCTTTATCTTTGGCAGCCCTTTGTCAGTCATATCACAGCGTCATTTGCCATGAAACATCTCACATAGAAACAGATGAATGTGGCGCACCTGAATTTGCATCTAATGGTTCTAAACTGTTACTAGCTCAAGGTAAAAATGGCAAGTTAACATCAGAATCGATAGAGGCAATTGTCACTAGACGGACTGACATCCATTATCCCAAGCCTAAAGTTATTAGTATTACGCAATCAACAGAATTAGGAACTTTATATTCTATTGAAGAACTTCTAGAAATTAAAGAAGTTGCGGAAAAATATAACTTAAAGATTCACATGGATGGCGCTCGTTTTGCAAATGCAGTTGCTGCGATGAATAAAAGCCCTGCTGAAATTACTTGGAAAACTGGAGTAGATGTATTGTGCTTTTGTGGTACTAAGAATGGAATGGCATTAGGTGAAGCGATTCTTTTCTTCAACAAACAGTTAGCAGAAGATTTTGATTATCGATGTAAGCAAGCAGGTCAGTTAGCCTCAAAAATGCGGTTTATTTCTGCTCCCTGGTTAGGTTTATTAGAAACTGGTGCTTGGCTAAAAAATGCCAGACATGCCAATCAATGCGCTGAATACTTAGAAAATCAACTATTAAATATAGAAGGCGTTGATTTGATGTTTCCCAGAGAAGCCAACGCCGTGTTTGTTAAGTTACCTGAACAAGTTATTCACAGCTTAAAAGCAAATAACTGGCAGTTTTATACATTTATCGGTGTGGGAGGAGTACGTTTTATGTGTTCTTGGAATACGACTCAATCAAGGATTGATGAATTGATTGATGATATAAAAAAAGCAACAATAGCTATGTGATTGGTAAATTCGCTTTGTCCAGATATCCGACTTATTTAAAAAGTCGAGTATCTAATATCTATTACATCTGAGTTTGCCCCAAACGACTGTAATTGATATTACTTGGCATGAAAATTTAATTGAACTTTTGATTGCTGCCACAATCCCAGGTGCTTATTTTTAGCATTAGCTTCTGCAATTAAAAACTGGGTTTTGCTCTCGTAGCAATTTTGTAAACATTCTTGGTCAACGACAGCATTACCCGACTCTACCAAAAGGAGATTTACTGACCGATTATCCACGAAAACTTCACCAACTGTAAGACCATTATCGAGTTGTTCTGTGCTTCTAATCACGACAGGAGTTTTAGGTGGTAGTAGCTGTTTTAACCTTTGAGTTGCCGCTAAAGTATACGCCTGTCCAGTCGCGTCTGGTGCTTTAATACACGCTAGTCTGACTGGAATTGTTTGTCCGCCATTATCTTTAACCAAAATTGTATTCCCGTCTGTAACACCAACTACTGTAGCTAGCACCAAGATTAGTTCAAGTAATTCCATCATTTTCTACGTAAGAATTTATGCATGTAGATAATGTTATTGCAGTGCTTAGATTGCTAGTGTGATTTGACTCACAAAAGTCTATTTACTTAATAAACGCTTTGTAATCTTCAATTAATTTTGCCAAGCGGGAAGCAAGAAATAGACTTGCATCCTGCAAAGCTTCATAAATCTGAATACCTTCTTCTCGATATCGAATAATTTTGTCTTGAGTCCAATAATTTGGTGGTGCTTGGAGGTTAGTGATTCTATCTGCTAATTTCACCATCCATATTTCTCGTGGTTGCTCCTTTATCCTTTGTAAACTATCTGTCATTTGGAGATGTTTTGCTAAACTTTCATCTTTAGTCAGTGCAAGTACACCATTAGCTACTGATTCACCAAATTCAGTTTTTATTTCCTCAAAGGTTGTATTAGTATCTTCAATTGTGTCATGCAAAATAGCACATTGAATGGCAAGATTTCCGTCATTTTCTGTTTCTATACTAAGGGCTGCAATTACTTCCCTGCTCACAAGATTCAAGTGCATAAGGTAAGGTATTTCGGAACCTGCCATTTTTTGACCTTGATGTGCGCGTGCTGCTTTATTTAAAGCTTTAATGTAAGTTTCTTGTGACCAGTTTATTGGACTAATTTGATGTCTTTCCATTTATCGATTTTTCTGATGAAGTGATGTAATACTGTATATCATAATCATAAATTATATAGCCGTAGCAGAAGAAGCAGTTGATATCAATTAAAAGCTCCAAAAGGAACTACAGGTAATTGAACACTTACGGTAGTACCTGTTAATAGGTCAGAACAGATTGACAGTTCTCCATTATGAGCATTGACGATGCGTTTGGTAATAGCAAGACCTAACCCAGTACCACCAGGTTTTGTGGAGAAGAATGGCTGAAAAAGTTTAGTTAAAACTTCTGATGGAATTGGTTCACCGCCATTGTGGACATTAATACAGACTTTATTAGTATGGGAAAAATCTACTTTCAACTTAACAATATCTCCTACTATAACTGCCTCACAAGCATTACGAACAATATTGATAAATACTTGTTTTAGTTTGTCCTTATCCCCCAAAATTTTTACCGTAGGCAACACCGGAATAAATTCAATTTGCCTTTCCACAGCTTCTGGCATTTCATGAATGCATAGCAACAACTCATAAATTAGTTCATTCACATCTAATTCATAAAGCTGTAATACTTGGGGCTTGGCGTAGAGCAAAATCTCACTTAGCAAACGCTCCAAACGACTAGCTTCGCTCAATGCCAACGCTAATCGTTCTTGAGCAGATTCAGTTAAAATGGTTTTTCGGAAATACTTTAATCCCATAATCATTGTAGTCAAGGGATTACGAATTTCATGCACAATCATGGCAGCAAACTCACCAATAGCCGCCAGTCGTTCCTGTTCTAAAAGCTTGGCTTGGGTTGTTTGCAGTTCTGCGGTACGTTTCTCTACCTCAGCTTCTAAAATATGATTAAATTTGCACTGTTGTTGATAAAGATGATAGTTGTCAATTGCTGTTGCAGCTCGTTCAGCAAACAATTCCACAATTTGGATGTCTTCTTTTGTAAAATCACGTGGTTGATGATTAAAAGAGCAGATAGTACCAATCACCTTATTTTCAGCAGTCCGCAATGGTATCCCTAAATATGCACAATAACCTTCTGGAGCTTGTCCATACTCTGGGTTTTTTTGAGCATCTTTCACGGCTAATGAGTGACCCATTTTAATAACAGTACCAGTTAGTAAACCATGTAATGAATAAACATGTTCACCCTCGCCCATTTCAAGACTACTAGCTAGAACAGTTTCAAACCCTTCTTGGCAAAAGGTAACAACTGTCCAATCAACTCCAATAAGTTCGCTGACTCCACAGGCAATATTGTGCAAATAGCTGCCCAGTTCGCCAGTTCGATAGTTTAAAGAAGACAAACGTATTATGATTTGTCGCTCGCGTTGCCAAGTTTGATTGTGCAACAATATTTCATCCTCACTAGTTTTGTTCATGGATACTTATTGCATTCGTTCTGAAAGTAATTTCAAAAATCTACTGGATAGTAATTTTGACCAAGCTGTTCTATTTTGAGAGAAAAATTCTACTATAGGACTAGTATTTGATTTTTGAAATATACGTAGGGTGCGTTAGTGTAGCGTAACGCACCATCCCATCATGGTGCGTTACGACGTTCCGTCTAACACACCCTACAAATACTTATATTTTTTCAAAAATCAAATATGATTCCTATAGAGACATTATGCTATTTACATACAAGAAACTGATTACTTTTTTATCGGTAGCAATAAGTGAATATCATCGTTTGCCGTCCCTAATTCCTTGAGGGTGTGGACTTCCACGATAAAGTTAAAAAATCGTTTAGAGGCATTTTAGCCTCTACTTACAGAAATGTCTTACTTAAGATACTAGTATTTAGTATTACTTAATCTCAAAGATTTTATTTAACCGCGATCGCCAGTTAAGATTTTAGAATTCTTAATATCATTCTCAGCACACTAGAGGATTGATAATCGATAATCCAAATATTGATCCCAAGGAAAAGTGTTGACTTATGTGTATGGAATTTGGGCGGGAAATCTGCGGCAATCTTGACACGGCAGAGTCACGGGAATGGTTAGTTAGTAACGGTATTGGTGGTTATGCTTCAGGAACTGTGGCTGGTTTATTGACCCGCTGCTATCATGGACTACTGGTAGCAGCATTGAAACCACCTTTAGGTCGTACCTTAATGCTGGCAAAACTAGATGAAACTGTCCTGTATGACAATCGCTCTTATTCTCTAGACACCAATCGTTGGGCAGATGGGACTGTTAGCCCCCACGGTTATCAAAGTATTGAACGTTTTTCTCTGGAAGGTACAATTCCCTTATGGCGTTTTGCTGTTGCCGATGCCTTGTTAGAAAAACGGGTGTGGATGCAACAAGGTGTTAATACAACTTATGTCCAATATACTCTGCGTCGGGCCACGCAACCTCTGAAGTTGACGCTCAAGGCAATGGTCAACTATCGCGATTATCACAGCGACACCCAAAGCAATGACTGGAAGATGTCTGTTGAGGAAGTGGAACAGGGGATTTGTGTAACTGCTTATCCGGGTGCTGTACCAGTCTATCTACTGAGCGATGGCGGGAGTGCATCTGTTGCTCATGATTGGTATTATGGCTTTGACTTGGCTGTTGAACGCTATCGGGGATTGAGAGATAAAGAAGACCATCTCCATGCTGCGACTTTTGAAGTTACACTGAATCCTGGGGAAGCGATGTCTACGACGGGCTGCGCCTACGCATTTGTAGCCAGTACAGAAAAGCAAGCAAATCTCAATGCCGAAGTTGCACTTAAGTTACGTCGCGCTCAAGAGCAGAAGCTCACAGGAATTTGGAAAACTAATCAACCACTCCAGACGAAGGAATCACCTATCTGGATCAAGCAACTAATACTAGCTGCTGACCAGTTTATTGTTGACCGTCCAATGCCAGAAGACCCCAACGGCAAAACCATCATCGCTGGTTATCACTGGTTTGGCGACTGGGGACGCGACACCATGATTAGTCTACCTGGTTTGACAATTTCGACTGGTCGCCCAGAGGTAGCACGCTCAATTCTCCGCACCTTTGCCAGGTACGTAGACCAAGGAATGTTACCAAATCGCTTTCCCGATGCAGGCGATCGACCAGAATATAATACTGTCGATGCTACTCTCTGGTACTTTGAAGCAGTCCGCGCCTACTACAGCGCTACGGATGATGATAATTTGCTTGCTGAACTTTTTCCTGTACTTGCAGACATCATCGATTGGCACTGTCGCGGTACACGCTACAACATTCATCTCGATCCGGCCGATGGCTTACTTTTTGCAGGCGTTCCAGGTGTACAACTGACTTGGATGGATGCCAAAGTTGACGATTGGGTAGTTACACCCCGAATTGGTAAACCGATTGAAGTTAATGCCCTCTGGTATAATGCTTTACGGACAATGGCCAAGTTTGCCCGTCACCTTGGTAAACCACACCAAGAATATGAGGCTATGGCAGAACGGGCTAAGTATAGATTTTCTCGCTTCTGGAATAAGGAGACAGGTTATTGCTATGACGTTCTAGATAGTCCTGATGGTGATGATGCGGCATTGCGACCTAACCAAATATTTGCTGTTTCATTACCAGAAAGCCCGCTCACACCTGCCCAGCAAAGGGGTGTGGTGGAAGCTTGCGGGCAAACGTTGCTAACTTCTCATGGGTTGCGATCGCTTGCCCCAGACCATCCTAAATATCAAGGTAAATACGGTGGCAATCAGTATCAACGCGATGGCTCTTATCACCAGGGGACAGTTTGGGGTTGGTTGTTGGGGCCGTTTGTCTTAGCACACCTGCGTGTTTACAAAAATCCCGATCGGTCTCGTCAATTTTTAGAACCAATGGCTAATCATCTTACTGCACACGGTCTTGGTAGTCTTAGCGAAATTTTTGATGGTGATGCCCCGATGACTCCACGCGGATGTATTGCCCAAGCGTGGACAGTGGCAGAGATTTTACGCGCTTGGTTTGCAACAGAGAGTTGATGCGGGGAATAACTATGAACTGCTTACCTTTCACCATACCCAAAGTTAAGCAAAACATTCAGCCGTCCATCCGACAATATCTGAATTCAACAGCAAGAGCTATTTTCAGTCATTCTATTCAAACAAGAATACAAAAGTAGAAAATTTAAGGTAATTCTCATCTGAAATTAATTTAATTCATAGTAAATTACCTTAATTTATTATTAGACAATAATTTACCGAGTTGAGAGATCGATTAAAGAAAAATCTTTTTGGAATGGCTGTACTTTTCACTGTAGGTATGCAACAGAGGTAAGTTGAAGTCAGCTATGACTAAAGATGTAGTAGTTAATAGTAACTTTATATTTAGGATTATGATTTTATTAATGTAGCCTGATTCAATACCTAAAATGTAACTATAACAGTGAAGCAAATCATAAAAATTTGGATAATAAATATAGACCCATTTTCATTACAGTCACGCCTCACAATTGGTATCGCTGCATTTTCGGCTTTGGTATTAGGTAGCTTCGCTACATGGACTAGTTGGAAAATGCAGCAAATCTTAGTTGATAGTCATAAGTATGGTATAGAAGAAATTGCCAAACGTTTGCCGCAAGATGTGCAAATTTATAGTGAAATGATGCAGCCTGAGACTGGATTACAAAAGGCCATCAATAACTTGGCAAATACAAACACATTATTATGGCTAAAAAGTCCCGATAATAAAATTTTAGTTAAATCTGCTACTTTGGATTTATTGTCTGATACTACGGTAGCTGAGTTAATGTCCCTGACTAAGATGCCGATTAAACCACAAGTTTATCAAATAAACCAAAGCTATTTTGTTTTATGTGGTAGTTCTGTACAAGTGCAGGGTAAGTTACTGGGTGAGTTATTTGTAGTCAAGGATATTACCCACGAACAGAGAATATTTGTGGTAATGGTGCAGAGTTTAGTTATTATTAGTTTTTTAGCAATTATTATTTTAACTGCTGCGATCGCATTTTATATTAGACGTTCTCTGCAACCTCTACGCCAGCTAAATCAAATGGCTTCTGTGATTTCGGCTGATGACTTAGGACAAGCACAGCTATATCTTGATAATGCACCGAGCGAAGTTAAAGAATTAGCTCAAACTTTAACCATGCTCTTATCTCGCTTATCCCAATCTTGGCAGCAAGAACGAGAATTCGTGAGTAATGTTTCTCATGAATTACGCACACCATTAACTATTGTACATGGTTACTTGCAAAGCGTCTTGCGAAGGCAAAATAACTTAACCCCAACCCAAAAAGAAGCTTTAGAAACTGCTGCATCGGAAGCAGAACGCACTATCCGTCTGCTACAAGACTTACTTGATTTAGCACGAGCCGATAATGGTTACTTATATTTTCAAATGAAATGTTATGTGCTAAATGACTTGGTTGAAGAAGTGGTGATGATGGCAGAAAAGTATAGCGATCGCATAATTAAAATCGATTCAGAAGTTGACCGAATTGAGGTGAAAGCAGACTATAGCCGTCTCAAACAAGTCTTATTAAATTTGATGGATAATGCTATTCAATATTCTGAAGCTGATACACCCATAGTTTTTAAATTGAATCAACTTCAAGATAAGGCAATTATTGAAGTTTGTGACAAAGGTCATGGTATTCCTTTGCAACAGCAAGCACGGATATTTGAGAGATTTTACCGCGTAGATGAATCCCGCTCTCACACTACTGGGGGTTGTGGTTTGGGTTTATCTATTGTCAAGACACTTGTAGAAGGTATGGGAGGTAGTGTCAGCGTGCAATCAAAGTTAGGTGAAGGGAGTACGTTTACAATCAGTCTACCTACATATAGCAGTTCTATCTGATTAGGGAAGTGTGGGTAGTTCAGAATTGCACCATAAACCAATACACAAACTTATGACAGTACATATCCTTTTGGTAGAAGATGAAGTCAAACTGGCACGATTTGTCGAATTAGAACTAAGTAGCGAAGGATACCAAGTAAGTGTAGCCCATGATGGTATTGCTGGTTTAACCTTGGCACGAGACTCATCGCCAGATTTAGCGATTTTGGATTGGATGCTACCAGGACTAACGGGTTTAGAAATTTGTCGCCGTTTGCGAGCAACGGGTAGTACAGTACCAGTGATTTTGTTGACAGCAAAAGATGAAGTGAGCGATCGCGTCGCCGGTTTAGACGCAGGAGCCGATGATTATGTAGTTAAGCCCTTCAGCATTGAGGAATTACTAGCTAGAATTCGCGCTCATCTGCGCCGCACCCAAGAAACAGACGAGGATGTGTTGCAATTTGAAGATTTAAGCTTAAATCGCCGCACTCGTGAAGTTTTTCGCGAAAAACGAAGCATTGAGTTAACAGCAAAAGAGTTTCATTTATTAGAATATCTCCTCTCACATCCCCGTCAGGTGTTTACAAGAGATCAAATATTAGAGAAAGTGTGGGGTTACGATTTCATGGGTGATTCTAATATCATTGAAGTATATATTCGTTATCTACGACTCAAATTGGAAGAGAATAATGAAAAGCGTTTGATTCATACAGTCCGTGGTGTAGGTTATGCACTGCGGGAGCAATCGTAATGACTTGGTGATTTCGACACAAAGCAACATATTAAAGACAAAATAGGATCATGAATAAAAAATGGGCTGTTAAACGACTAACAGTAAATCTCACAACCGAAGAAATGAAGAAACTTGAGAACTACTGTGCTTTGACAGGAAGGCCAGCAACAGATGTAATTCGAGAATTGCTCCGATCTCTTGAGGTTGAAAATTCTGAAAACTCTGAAGTGGGAACAGCAGACTCAAGAATAACAGTTGGCAGTGGATCGATATCACAGTAAATATTCACCAGAATATCCCGCCAAATCTCATCCGGCAGTTTTCTCTTGTATGAAGTACAAAGCTACGGGTTTTGAGGCAGTTATTGCTGGAAGCAAGAGATAGAAGCATCTTTATGCTTTATATCTGATTTTGAGTTGTGCATTTTGTACCTCACTTACTTGCAACCTGCGATAAATCTGCTATGTTGACTTACCGATAGGACTAAAGGCAATACTTCTTGGTTAAAGGGAAAAGGGTAAGGGATGAATTTCAACCCTTCTCGTTGTTCCCTTTAACTTTTTCTAGATCGCTCTCTTGAAGCGCGGGCAAGAACTGAGCGATCAATTCAAGGTGCGTTAAGCTAGGGCACAACATCTCCTACCCTACTTCCAACTTATATTTCTTCATATATATCAAATTCTTCTCGCTCACTACTTACTCGCCAAAAATACTAATTAGACAGTCAGGGAACAGCCCTATAAAAATAAAGCCTTTTTTCTTGGCGATGTCTTAACAAGCATCTATTTTGGGCATCATAATCCCAAGCCGAATACATCAGCTAGCAGCCAGAAACTCTTTGGCAGCAATTTTTTTATTTACAACTATAGTATCGACCAATGGCAGATAGTTTTATAGTTTATCTCTTTATTTCTCAACATAGGTCGTACACTGGGTTGATTTGGAGATGCCTACAGGTTCAATTGGGAGTAATCTGTAGCGTAGGGATTTGGACATTCTCAGAAGCTAAGTTACATGCTGCCCAAGCACATCAGATATGGAAATCACCTTCAGAATTGACTGAGGGAGTCACCAAAATAAATCCTGAGTCAACACCTATTTTGATGGCGGCACCCGAAAACTTCAATCCTGATTTGCAATTACCACCAGCGTTACCCGAACCACCCCAGAATTCTAGCCCACCAAAAACTTCCACCGAACCAAGAACGCCGGATGCAGTTTTGGAAAGCATTGATACAGACTATAGCTATGAGACAGATAACTTTGGCCAAACCAACTTCTTTTTTGAACCAACGGCTCAGTTTCGATTGAGTAATGGCAATAAAATATTTTTTAAGACAGGTTTTAACTTCTTTGAGCAACGTGGTGTTGAATCAATTACAAATTTCCCCTTGCAAGTTGGATGGCAAGGAAAAATTGGGCAAGTGACTCTGCAAACAGCAGCTGGAGTCGATGTCTTCAATCGTTTACCTACAGCTATTAATCTGAATGCTAAGGTGGAGGCTCCCATTTCGCCGCCGCAAGTTTCGTCATCTGGCCAATTGCTCTCGGTAGTAGTACTATCAGGTAATTTAGAACAAGGGCCTTATAAATCCAATGCCCGAACTTTAGAAAATCAAATTACTGCTTGGCGATTTGGGCCTGATTTATACTGGCAGATTGACCGTAAAACCAGTTTCTTTTCATCATTGCGTTTGGGTAGTTACAACGATGGTAATTCTGAGGTGCAGTCATTTAGTCGGCTAGAGCGCAAGTTCGGACAGTTTTCTCTAGCAGCTAACTTATTCACTTGGAATTTCGATCGCGATTTAGAACGCACAAGTGGCTATTTCTCCCCACCTGATTTTCTAGTTTACAACGCTGAGGTGGCTTGGGAAGGAGATATTGCTAATTTCTTATGCTGTCGCCTCGCTGCCAACTTAGGACAGCAGCGACTTAAAGGAGAATTTGACAACGCCAATACCTATCAAACGCGCTGTACGGTAAAGGTTTCACCAAGTATAGAGGCAGACCTTGGTTATAGCTTTAGTAATGTCCGAAATCAAGAAACCGGGGGAAGTGCATACGGTGGTAATTCCTTGACAGGACAATTGCGGGTCAGATTTTAGGAGGCAGGAGTTAAACCCTATAAATAATCTAAAATCCAAAATCTAAAATCCAAAATGGGATAAGGCTGAAGAATGAAAGCACCATTACCTGATAATGAAAAACAGCGAATCGAATCTCTTTTGGAGTATAAGATTCTCGATACTCGCTCGGAAGCGGCCTTTGACGATCTCACGCGTCTCGCCTCATATATTTGTGGAACTCCTATTGCCCTAATCAGTTTAGTTGATAGCGATCGCCAGTGGTTCAAGTCTAAAGTTGGTTTGGATGCCCTAGAAACCCCGCGAGATATGGCATTCTGCGCCCATGCGATTCTACAACCGGAGGTTTTTGTTGTACCTGATGCCACACTTGACGAAAGATTTGCGACAAACCCCCTAGTCACCTCTGATCCAAATGTTCAGTTTTATGCTGGTGTACCACTAACTAACCCAGAAGGATATGCACTAGGAACGCTTTGTGTAATTGACCATGTGCCAAGAAACTTGTCGCCAGAACAAGTTGAAGCATTACGAATTCTAGGTCGTCAAGTAATCAAGCAATTAGAAATGCGGCGCAATTTAGCAAGCTTAGTATTGGCGAATCATACACACAAACAGGCACAGAAGGGACGGAAACAATTTTTTAAAAGAGTAGCTGGAGGGTTTGGGTTAGCATCAGCAATTTTAGTTTTGATTGGCGTGATTTCTTATCAAAATACACGTATATTGATTAATACTAGTAATCAGGTACAAAAAACTCAACAGAAGATCAATAAACTGGAAGAATTACTGTCCGAGATGAAGGATGCGGAGACTGGACAACGCGGTTATATCCTTACTGGACAAGAAATTTATCTGGAACCTTATCAAGCAGTAGTTGCAAACATCGATCCAAAAATTGCCGAACTGAAGGATTTAATCGCAGATCAACCTAGCCAAGAAAAGCAGTTTGCGACCCTTGAATCTCTGATAGCTGCAAAGCTTGCCATCCTCAAGCAGACTATATACCTGCGTCAAAATCAGGGATTCGAGGCAGCATTGCAGGTAATCCAGACAAATCAGGGAAAATATCTCATGGATGATATCCGCAAAGTCATTAATGAGATAGAGAATGAGGATAAAAGGTTGCTTCAACAGCAATCACAAGCTGCAAAAGCTAGTGCAAACAACACAGTATTGACACTTGCGATCGCTATTTGCCTAAGTTTTCTGATTCTGGCCATAGTCTACTACTTCATTTATCGGGAGGGAAAAGAACGTAAATTAGCAGAGGAAACACTCAACCAAGAACGCAACTTTATTTCAGCAGTCCTTGATACAGCCAGTGCTTTGGTAATAGTCCTGGATACACAAGGGCAAATCGTTCGCTTCAATCAAGCTTGCGAACAAACAACTGGTTACTCATTTGATGAGGTGAGAGGAAGGCATTTCTGGAACCTGTTTCTAATTCCTGAAGAAGTAGAACCAGTTAAAGCAGTTTTTGAGCAGTTGCGAACTGGTGAAGGACTTAAAGAATATGAGAACTATTGGGTAGCAAAGGATGGCAGTCGGCGGCTGATTTCATGGGCTAACGCTATTTTGCAAGATGAAAATGGTAGCATTGAATACATTGTTAGCACAGGTGTTGACATCAGCGATGTCTACGACGAGCTTCGTCTAC
Organism: Nostoc sp. 'Peltigera membranacea cyanobiont' 232; assembly: GCF_002245985.1. Taxonomy (NCBI): domain Bacteria; kingdom Bacillati; phylum Cyanobacteriota; class Cyanophyceae; order Nostocales; family Nostocaceae; genus Nostoc; species Nostoc sp. 'Peltigera membranacea cyanobiont' 232. The sequence continues at coordinate 31,492 of NZ_NOLK01000058.1, read as the reverse complement.
GCAAACGAGCAGAACAGCATCTCAAAGCTCAGTATTCTACAACACGCGTCTTAGCAGAGTCCACTACAATCAACGAAGCCATGCCCCAAATCTTGCAAGGAATCTGCGAGAGTTTGGGATGGGATTTCAGTGAAATTTGGATGGTAAATCAGCGAGTAAATCTACTGTATTTACTAAATTCTTGGTATAAACTATCTTCAAATATGCAAGAATTTGAAATCCTTAGTCAGCAGACCACCTTTGCACCAGGAATTGGCCTACCTGGTCGTGTCTGGGCAAGTGCTGAACCTGTTTGGATCGTTGATGTAGTTAAAGATAACGATTTCATCCGCTCTCAAATCGCTGCCCAAGCAGAATTGCACGGGGCTTTTGGTTTTCCGATCCATAGTGGTAAAAACATTCTTGGTGTCATTACCTGCTTTAGCCATGAAATTCAGCAATCCGACCCAGATTTGGCTAAAGTGATGAATTCTATTGGCGAACAAGTAGGGCAGTTTATTGAGCGCAAGCAGGCAGAAGAAGAACTCCAACGCCAAAATTTGCGATCGCAACTATTTACTGAAATCACCCTGAAAATTCGTCAGTCTTTGCAAATCAAAGAAATTCTCCAAATCAGTGTTACGGAAGTCCAAAAAATTCTCCATAGCGATCGAGTTTTGATTTATCAACCCTTGGCAGATGGATCTGAAAGCACTGTGGTTGAGGCAGTACTTTCTGGCTGGCTAGCAATTAAAGAGAAAAAGCTCACCGATGCTTACTTTCAAGCGGAATATGCACAGCAGTACTATTTACAGCAGTATCGTCAAAAACGCAATCTGGGGCTTGCTGACTTAGATATAGTAGAAGTCCAAAAAAGGCATGTAGAATTACTGGAACAATTTGCGGTCAAATCCAATTTGGTTATACCCATTCTTGTCAAAGAAGAACTCTGCGGTTTGTTGATTGTCCATCAGTGCGGCAATTCCCGCCAATGGTCTAGCTTTGAAACTCATCTTTTACGGCAAATAGCCGATCAAGTCGGTATTGCCTTAGCCCAAGCCCAAATGTTATATGCAGAAACTCAACAGCGAAAAGAACTCGAAGTTGCCCGCCAACAAGCTGAATTAGCTTCTAAAACTAAAAGTGCCTTTTTGGCAAACATGAGTCATGAAATTCGGACTCCGATGAATGCTGTGTTGGGGATGACAGGCTTAATGTTAGAAACTCCCCTAAACGCGGAGCAACAGGATTTTATCGAAACAATTCGCATTAGTGGAGATGCTCTTTTAAGCCTAATCAACGAAATTTTGGATCTGTCCAAGCTTGAAGCTGGGGAAATGGCACTCGAAACTCTAGATTTTGACTTATCTATCTGTGTAGAAGAGGTGTTGGAATTATTGGCTCCCCCAGCCCATAATAAGGGATTAGAAATTGCAGCATTTATCTATCCCAACGTTCCCACCCATCTCCAAGGCGATGCCGGCCGCCTGCGGCAAATTCTCATGAACCTGATTAGCAATGGGATCAAGTTTACCAGCAATGGAGAGGTAGTAGTCCGAGCAGAATTGCATTCGCAAACTTCTACTACAGCCACCATTTATTTTTCCATTACAGATACCGGTCTTGGCATTACCCCTGAAGACCAATGCAAACTCTTTACCCCATTAACCCAAGTAGATGCTTCCACCACTCGTAAATATGGCGGCACAGGTTTGGGATTAGCCATCTGCAAGCAACTAGTCAGCTTGATGGGAGGAGAAATTGGCGTAGAAAGTCGATTGGGGAAAGGATCTAAATTTTGGTTTGAAGTAACTCTCCCCCAACAACTTGACCCGATTCCCACAGAAAGGGATCGCTTTGCTACCGCCAAGGGCGATCGCGAACTTTTGCTGAATCGACGCTTGTTAGTTGTGGATGATAATGCCACTAATCGCAAAATCATCTACCATCAAGTTACCCGTTGGGGGATGTTGGTAGATCAGGCTGCTTCGGCTAGTATTGCACTCATTGCTATTCAGGAGGCTGCCAAGCAAAAAAACCTCTATGACATTGCTGTAATTGATATGCAGATGCCTGAAATAGATGGCATGACTTTAGGAGAACAAATTAAGGCAAATTCAGCGATCGCTGGGCTACCGATGATTATGCTTACTTCTACTAATCAACGCGATGAAATCCAACGGGCGCTAAAAATAGGATTTGCGGCTTATTTGGTCAAACCGGTTAAACCGTCCCGACTCCTCGATACCATCATGACTATTTTAGGAACGCAGTTGGCACAAGAGGAATCAGAATTGAGGGGTCATAAGTTAAAACTGAAAAATTACGAAAACAACAGCAACAATAATTCTCTTAGCTACCGCCTTCCGACTTATGACTCTCATAAATTAAGAATTCTCTTAGCTGAAGATAATCTGGTGAATCAGAAAGTTGCCTTGAAGCAACTCGAAAGCCTGGGTTATAGCGCTGATGTTGCTGGTAATGGGAAAGAAGTTTTACAGTTATTAGAAAAAATCCCCTACGATTTAATTCTGATGGATTGCCAAATGCCAGTTCTCGATGGTTTAGAAACCACAAAAGAAATTCATCGTTGGCAAGAAAGCAGCTTTGTTAGTGGTCGTCGTCCTGTAGTAATTGCGATGACAGCTAATGCTATGAAAGAAGACCAACAAATGTGTCTAGATGCAGGAATGGACGACTATCTGAGCAAGCCAGTAATCAAAGAAAAATTGGCGGCGGCGTTACGGCGTTGGGGAAGTATGATATTCATGGTAAAAGAAACAGATACCTTAGAGCAGACAGTTTATCCAACAGATATAAGTTCAGTTGACCTCCCAATTGATTGGGAACGTTTGCATCAACTCTCAGAAAACAATCCCGAATTTGAATTGGAACTACTGCAAATATTCGTTGAAGATATTCAACCTCGGCTAGAGGTAATTAAAATAGCGTTCGCAACTCATAATTTTGAGCAAATAGCGCAAGAAGCCCATCAAATCAAAGGTGCTAGTGCTAATGTTGGAGCTACAACTATGCATCTGGCAGCAGAAAAACTAGAACAATTATCTTACAATCAAGAGCGTCGAGGTAGTACTAACTTAATCTCGGAATTAGAAGAGTTTGTGAAACGCATCCAAGAATTTTTGAGCGGCGAAGATAATAACCCAAAAGTCTGATAAGTTAATAATATTTATTAACTTATCAAAAATGATATTTCTCTATGAGTAAGCATGAAAAATACTTATTCTAAATTTCTCATTACCCATTTCCTATTTTTAAGATAGAACTTGTGAATAATTGGGAATAATAACTTTGATGTACCAAATATAGGTTCGGTGAGTTAGCTGCATCTTATGCTGAGAACCTTTAGCCTAAATGCCAGTTCAATTCATACCTCCTATCCCCAATAAATTCCCGAAAAGTGAGGTTTTTCTGATGAGTCAGATGAGTAAAGACGATGTCCGAGAACGGCTTGGCAATATCGATCAGATCCGCGATATTATTTTGGGAACACAGCTAAGAGAGTACGAAAATCGATTTAGCAAGCTGGAGTCAGACATATCTCTGTTGCAACAACAAATGCGATCGCATGTCGAACAACTCAAATCTAACTTTTCGGCTGAACTAAAAGCAGGGTTTGAGGCGCTGGATAAAAAGCTGAAGTCACTCAACCTGACAACTCAAGAAGAAACTCTTGACTTACGGCAACAGGTTGATAGACTCAATAAAAAGTTCTCTAGCAGTGTTCAGTCCCTTGATGAAACATTAGATAACCAAACTAACTCAATTCGAGATGAAATCTTTCAAACTAAAGTCCATTTACAAGATGATGTCACAGCATTACGGGATCTGATTTTAGAAGAAATAGATCGACGCTTCTCGCAGTTAACAGACACTAAAGTTTCTAAAGACGATATGGCTGAAACTTTGTTTGCCTTGGGAATGCGCCTAAAAGAAACTGAATTTATTCCTAAATTACGAGAAGCAGCCGATGAACACAACGACAACTATACTGCTGTACCGCTTCTAGAAACTACAAAGTTGTCAAAAGTGTCAACTCACTCTAACAGTACAGCAGAATTACATTCGTAATCCACTCAAGAGGCAAAGGAAGATGAAAGAGACAATTCTTCACTCCTAACTCTCAACTCAGCACTTTTAAAGACAAAACTTACTGATATGACTCAGGTGGAAAATTCAATTTCTCAATCTGTTGAGTTAAAGCCAGAAGAAGCTATACAAATTGACAATTTAGTGCATCTACTTGTCGAACTCAAAATTATCGAACCACCTGAGCAATCTTTTTCTTCATTTTCATCTGAAACCGATCGTGGTGATGAGCATCTGACTACAACAAAATTTGAAGCATTGCAACTCACTCCAGTGACAATAGAAATATGTGAGGCTTATTTAGAATCGACTTTTAATTCTCGTCAAAATGCACCTAATTCAGCAAAATTTGTCGAAGACGAATTAGAGAAATCTATTGAGCTATTTGCAACTTTTGAGGAAAATACAGATAATTCAGATGATGCATTGCAAAAGTTAAAAGATATATTAGTCGGAGATGAATTATCACAAACAAATAATATTGTAGCTAAGTTTGAACAAAATTTAATAAAAATAGAGAATCAAATTTACGAACCTAAAGAGCTAATAAATCTACTCCTTCCATGTATTTCTGAGCTTTTAAGGCTGAAGATTGCAGAGTCTAGAGAGGAAATTGTACAGATAATTGCCCCGATTATCGATCAAACTATCCGCAGTCGCACTGAGCAAGATAAAATTAGCATGAGTGAAGCGATCGCACCTTCTATTCCCCTAGCTATTACTCAGCAGATTATTGTTGCTCCAGAGGAAGTTTCAGATGCGATCGCTCCTGCAATGGGACGAGCCATAAAAAAGCAAATTGAAATTGAACAGAATATTGTTGTGGATGCACTCTACCCAATTATTGGTAGTACCATAGCCAAATATATGGCAGAGACAATCCGTGCCATTAACCGGCAAGTTGAAGAAACCCTTAGTGTTGAAGGGATAAAACGTAAAATTCGTGCCAAATTACAGGGAGTTTCCGAAGCAGAATTAATTCTTAAAGAAGCTCTCCCATTTACAATTAAAGCAATTTTCTTGATTCATAAAGCATCTGGTTTAGTTATCTCAGATATTCAGCGCTCTGATGCACAGCAGCTAGAGGCTGATATGGTAGCAGGAATGCTGACGGCGATTCGCAGCTTTGCCAATGATTGCATCAATCAATCTGGAACCATAACAGAATTAGACGCAATTGAATACGGTACATCCAAAATAATTTTAGAAGTTGCCGGATACTGTTATTTAGCGCTCGTTGTGCAAGGAGACACTAGCAAAAGCTTTATTCTAAAAATGCGGCAAACTTTTAGTCAAATAGTTAAAAAGTATGGCGATCTAATTGAACAATTTGACGGCGATCCAGATACAATCCCTATTGAAATTCATACAGTCTTAGAAGAACTTAAAGGTACAGATGTTCCGCCGGAAAAGAAAAAAAATCAATTATCACCGTTAGCAATATTAGGCTTAACAGTTATCAGCAGCATTCTCATTCCTTGGGGCATTTGGCAACACCATAGTGGAGTCATCCGTTCTATTGAAAGTAAAACTTCGTTGGCTCTAACTTCTGTTCCAGAACTAGCCGTATATCGGCTAAACGTGCAGGTAGAACACAATAAATTAAAATTAACAGGACTATTACCTAATCAACTTCTTCGCCAGAAAGCCGAGCAAATTGTTAAAGTAACTTCCCCCCATTGGTTGATTGACAATCAAATTTTATTAGTAGAAGTACCAGCAGATCCTGTATTAGCTGCTGCTGAAGTTAAACGAGTCACAACCGTTTTAAATCAGACGAATGGTACAGCTATTTCCGCTCAATACAGCGCGGGGAAAGTAGTTGTTGAAGGTACTGTCAATCGGATTACAGATGCTCAGATTATTGCTCATGCATTTGAGCAAATTCCAGGCGTAAAATTTGTATCTAGCACGGTGCAAGTAGAACCTCTGCGAATTGAAGTTCGATTTTATTTTCAACCCGACTCAGCAAATTTAATCAAAACGAATTTAGGGTACAAGGTTCAACAGGTCAAATCTTTCCTCAATCAGCACCCAAATCAACATTTAAAAATTATTGGTTATAGTTATGACCATACTGGTACAAACACATCTCAAAATTTGGCACTTACGCGAGCAAAAGCTGTACAACAAGCACTGATTAAATTAGGTATCGAGCCATCTCGTCTACAGGTTATTGGTAGGACAAGTTTACCACCAGGAATTGATCCAACTCATCCCTTATGGTTAAGCCGTTGTGTAGTTCTAGAAGCGATAAACAAGCAACTTTAAGTTAAAATAGCTCTGATTTATATTATACTACCTACGTTTATTCAATTATGTCTACATTTTCTAAAAAAATTTGCTTATTTGGTGATTTTGGGGTTGGCAAAACCAGTCTAATTCGCCAATTTGTAGAATGTCAATTTAGCGATGAATATCTTTCAACTGTAGGGGTAAAAATTTCTCGTAAATTAGTTAATGTTTCTACAAAAGACCTGGATAATGGGCAAAATTTACAGTTGCTAATTTGGGATATTGAAGGCAGTAATAAGTTTAAGGCAGTTGCTCAAAACTATTTTCAAGGTTCTAAAGGTGCTGTGATAGTTGGTGATGTCACACAACCAGAAACACTCAATCATATAGGGGAGCATATTCAAACTTTTTTAGCTGTTAATCCTAAAAGCTATATTGTTGTTGCACTGAATAAATCAGATATGATTGCGAGTGAATACTTAGAAAATATTCGTAAAACGTATCAATTTACCAATCAAACTAATATATTAGACACATATATAACTTCAGCTAAAACTGGCAATAATGTTGATGAGATATTTAAAACCTTAGCCCATCGTTTAATTTAGTAAAATGAACTCATTGTTGATAAATATATTATCTGTATGCAAGATTGAATATTTGATACTTGATGAAGACCTTAAAATTGTAGAGATATCTGTTGGACTAAATCATTTTGCCAACATTCCTGATGAAGTCAAGCAAGGTGAGGATGTTCGGATTGCGTTTCCCGAATTAGAGGGACTTGAAGATATTTTTGATGCAATTCGATATGGCGAGCAAGATAATTTTGAATTAAAGGGAATTATGCGCTCACAAGATGCGGCTTCTCCTTTGTATATTGATATTCGCATTACTAAGAATATACAAGAAAATTCTTCTATCAATCCCCTCATCATTATTGTAGAAGATTCGACAGAAAGGATGGTTCTTGAGCAATCTTTATTTCAAGGTGCAAATGAAGCAAATCTTTTATTACGTAATTTAAAGGCTTCTAAACAATATATTGACCAAATTGTGACATCAATGGCAGATGCATTGTTGGTAACAACACTGTCAGGAAAGATAAAAAAACTGAATCTAGCTGCACAAGTATTGTTAGAATATGACGAAATAGAACTCATCGGTCAACCTATCACCAAAGTTATTAGAGAAGTCGATAGCTATAAATTAGAGATAGGAAATATTGAAAATATTGAGACATTCCTAAATCCAGACCAAAATCCTTTACTAAAAGAGGTAGAAACTGTTTGTTATACCAAAAGTAGAAAAACAATTTCCGTAGCTTTTTCCTACTCAATTGTTAAGACAGAAATTGAGCATTTTCAAGGCTATGTTTACATTTTGCGAGACATGACTGAACGCAAACAGGCAGAACTTGCTAAACAAGAATTCTTAGCGATGATTAGCCATGAAGTTCGGACTCCGATCGCATCGGTAATTGGGATGGCCAGTTTGTTACTAGATTGTGGATTGATTGGTCAGCAGAAAGACTTTGTTGAAATCATTTACAGCAGTGGAAATTCCTTACTTAAAATTATTAACGATTTTCTTGATTTCTCTAAAGTACAATCGGGTAATTTGGAACTAGAAGAGGAACCTTTTATTTTGCAAAGTTGCATTAATGAAGCTTTTTATTTACTTGCGCCTCAAGCTAGAGAAAAAGGTTTACAAATTACATTTTTAGATACTCTTAAACTTCCTACTACGATTGTGGGAGATATCACCCGACTACGCCAAGTCTTGATTAATTTACTCAGTAATGCTATTAAATTTACCCAGACTGGAAGTATAGAAGTTTCAGTTATCATCCGCAAGAATAAGGATATTAATCGTTCTTCTGCTGCTGCAAATACTGACGAGATTCAGTTTAGTATTAAAGATACAGGCATCGGTATTCCGAGCGATCGCATGGAACGTTTATTTAAAGCCTTCAGTCAAGTAAACTCCTCCATTACTCGACAGTATGGCGGTACTGGGTTAGGTCTTGCTATTTGCAAGCAACTGTGCGAGTTAATGGGTGGCAGAATTTGGGTTGAAAGTGAACTCAATACAGGTAGCACATTTTACTTTACGATTGCCGCTTCTGTTATTCCAGAGGAATCAGCAGGGGCGCAAGTCCTTGCGTCAGTACAGGAGTTACAAGTGAGAAATTCTGAAAATAACTGTGATTATCGTCCTTCTGACTTGCCTAAATTAAGAATTCTCTTAACTGAGGATAATCTGGTGAATCAGAAAATAGCCTTGAAACAACTCCAAAGCCTGGGTTATAGTGCTGATGTTGCAAATAATGGCAAAGAAGCGTTGCATCTGTTAGAAAAAATTCCTTACGATTTAATTCTAATGGATTGCCAAATGCCAATTCTCGACGGATTAGAAACCACAAAACAAATTCATCGTTGGCAAGAAAGTAACTTTGCTAGCGGTCGTCGTCCTGTGGTAGTTGCGATGACAGCTAATGCGATGAAAGAAGACCAACAAATGTGCCTAGATGCAGGAATGGATGACTATTTGAGTAAGCCAGTAATGAAAGAAAAATTAGCGGCGACTCTAGAGCATTGGGCAAGGATGATATTCAGAGTAGAAGAAACAGATATCTTAGATCGGACAGTTTCTACAACAAATATAGGTTCAGTTGACCTCCCAATTGATTGGGAACGCTTGCATCAACTATCAGAAAACAACCCAGAATTTGAATTAGAACTACTGCAAATATTTATTGAAGATATTCAACCTCGGCTAGAGGTAGTTAAAATAGCGATCGCATCTCATGATTTTGACCAAATAGCGCTTCAATCACATCAAATTAAAGGTGCTAGTGTCAATATTGGAGCTACAACGATGCATCTGTTAGCAGAAAAACTAGAACAACTAGCTTATAACCAAGAGGATCGAGGTACTAATAACTTAATTTTAGGCTTAGAAGAGTTTGTGAAACGCATCCAAGAATTTTTAATCAGGACTCCTAACTCCTAATTACTGTTATAACTTTAGTAAGATTTACTAATAAATAAACAGCAACGATTATCCACTGTCGGCTCATAACTCAATTTGTCGGCAATGGCGGACATAATTTTTAAACCCCGCCCTCGCTCTTGCTCATTTTCCTCAAATTCAGATGTTTGTTGCAATTGCTGCTCTAAGTCAAAGGGTTCACCTTTAGACCAAATGCGAATTTCTATAAATTCATTTAACCGCACAGCTTCTATCTCAATAGGAGTTTCAAGAGGTAAATTTCTGTGTGCGTGTTCAACAATATTAGTAAAGCCTTCCATCATCAGTGTTTGACATTGCCACCAAATTTGTCGATCGGCAATAGGTGGTTGATTTATTTGCTCAAACCAAGCTAAAACTTGAGGTGAAGCTGTCAGGTCTGTATTGACTTTTAGATAAATTTTGTTTTTCACTTCTTAACCAAAAAAATATTTTGAAATCATCATATTCGTTCATTAGTTTATTTAATTTGAGTATTTCTACTATACATTAAAAACTAAATTGCATATAAGTTAAATTAAAGCAACTATTTACTGCTCATTTTACTTAGTCAACTGTAATTTATGTTTAAAATTCTGGTTATTGATGATGACCCTATAGTGCGAGCAGTACTGAAAAGAACACTCCAAAATCAGGGTTATGATACCACTGTAGCTAGTAATGGCGAGGAAGGAATTACACAAGCACAATTACTACATCCGGCTCTGATCGTCTGTGACTGGATGATGTCCCAGGTAGATGGGTTAGAAGTGTGTCGTCGAATTAGAACAGATCCAGAGTTGGCAACTACTTTTTTTATTCTATTGACGGCTAGGGGGGCAGCTCGAGGAGAAGAGGAAGATAGAGTTAGAGGACTTGACGCTGGAGCAGATGAGTTTATCTCTAAACCTATAGAGATGAATGAATTGAAAGCACGGGTAAGAGCAGGACTAAGATTACACCAGCTAAATCAGGATTTACAAAGTCGAAAAGAAGCTTTGGAGACACTAAATCAAGACTTACAAACCCAAAAGCAAATTTTGGAAGCAGAATTAGCTGAGGCTGCTGATTATGTGCGATCGCTTTTACCCTCGCCGCTTGTAGGAACAGTAACTACAGAAAATCTGTTTATTCCCTCAGCCCAGCTAGGGGGCGATTGCTTCGACCATCATTGGATCGATGAGGATCATTTGGCAATTTATTTGTTGGATGTATCAGGTCACGGGGTAGGTTCAGCCCTCCTATCTGTATCCGTCCTAAATGTTTTGCGATCGCAATCTCTACCGAATACTAACTTTTGCCAACCCAGTGCAGTCCTAAAAGCGCTCAATCACGCCTTCCAAATGACAAAGCACGGTGATAAATACTTCACAATTTGGTATGGAGTTTATCACCGCCTTAAACGTCAACTTATTTATGCCAACGCCGGACATCCACCAGCTTTACTGTTATCTAATACCTCTACAACAAGCATTCAAGTTAAACAGCTAAGTTCTTTAGATTTACCAATTGGCTTTTTACCTGATGTGCAATTTGAAGATGCTGTTTTTGATATCGAAGAAAACAGCACTCTGTACATCTTTAGTGATGGTGCTTATGAAATTAATCAGTCAGATGGTAAAATTTGGGGTATTGATGCTTTCATTGACTTGCTAACGAAATATAGCCAGAAAGATACCTATAACCTAAATGAACTCTTAGCGAACATTCTCGCCTTAAATGCTCAAGATAATCTTGATGATGACTTATCTTTGGTAAAAGTTAACTTTTCTTAGTATATTCAAGTCTGCACATTCAAACTTAGTATTGTGTCATAGCTTATTGCGTTGCCAATACTTGGCGGTTGAATTCATCTTGATCGGCAAAGGTTTGAAAAATTCTATCCATTTTAGTCAGTTCAAACAACATCCTGACTTGATCGCCGATCGAACAGATAAAAAGTTTAGTATTAGCATTTCGCGTTATTTGCATTGCTGATACTAAAGCACCTAAACCAGAGCTATCGATAAATTTTACTTCTTTCATGTCAATTAACAAAATATCGGCTCCGTTTGCCACAATACCGCTAACTTCACGACGCAGTTCATTACCTCTAATACCATCTAAAATCCCAGATAATTCTAGTACTTTCACACTTAAACTCATGATTTTGTCCTATTTATTGATTAAAAAAATGTAATTCTATTTTGGCATTGACATTAGAAAAACTGCAATAGAGACAGCAATTATTTTGTGATTTTTATGCATTTAGCTGTGTTTAATTGCTTGATGATTATTAGCTATTGCAGTAAAAAAACTAGCATCAACACATTGCCTAGAAATTTCAAAAGCTTCAAAATAACCATCTTTTTGACCTAACTCGCGTGCCCAAAAACGAGATAAAACTAGTATGGCATCAAGTTGCATAAATGTTTTATTGAGTTCTGATTCATAACAACCGATAGCTGCAACTTTTTCCTCAATTACAGAAGTAATATCCACAAAAAAATTGGGTTCAAAACCACGCAAAAAAACAGGTGGGGCGGAATACCACAAAGTTATGTTTTTGCGGGTAGCAACATTAGAAACTGCGATCGCACACACTTCATGATCTCTATGTCCATATTTTTCTGGTTGTGGTGCATGAGTAATAATCAGATCGGGTTGGCAACGCCTAATAGCTTCTTCAGTAACTTTGATAACTGCTTGGGTTGAAAAATTATATTCCTCCAGTGCATAAAACTCGTAAGTTGCACCGATGATTTTACCTGCTGCATCCGCTTCTTGATGACGTGTACCCTTAATAGACGAACTGGAAAGACTGCCATCAGTCAAAATTAAGCAACGAATATTCCATCCTGCCTTGGACATGAGACTGAGAGTGCCAGCAGCGGGTAGAACTTCATCATCAGCATGAGCATAAATTGTTAAGACGGTTCGTTGACCAAAGTTTTTTGAGTCTGAATCAGTGTTCATTGCTGTTTTCTTTTGAGTTAGGAGTTAGGAATTAGGAGTTAGGAATTAAGAGTTAGGATTAGAGACGCGATTAATCGCGTCTCTACAGTTATTCTCCTTTTCCCTGTGTCCCTCTTAGACTTCTTTTGGAGGCTGCCAAACAGATGCACGGATAATAGCCCACAAAAGTAATAAGTTATAGATAGCCCATGCACCATTTATTAGGTGAAGCCAAGGATTATTTAGATTACCAATTGCAAATTTGTAAAGGCTCCATAACATTCCTAGAATAGTGAGGGTAAAGATAAGTATTTGGGGCCAAACTAGTTGGATATACATTCCAGATTGCCTCAGCTTAGGTGTTACTTGAAATTTGAGATGGCTCCCAAAAGATACGGTTAATATGGCTTGAATAAATAAGGGAAATAAAGAGATCGTGTATTGTTCGGATCGCCAAATTTCTCTAGCAGGAATGCCCCAAGTCGCAGTCATGGCAGTCAAACGGTTGATAATAAAAACGGGGAAAAAGTGGATGGCAAAATCATATCCATAGCTTTTAACTGGAACGATGTCTGTGAAGAAATAGATGATTGGGCAACAAAGAAAAACAAGAGTAGAAAAACCACAAAAATAGCTATACATTGTCTTAAAGTAATGCAATCTTTGCCAAAATGTTAGCCCTGATTTTGTGAATGGATTTTCTCTCAGTAGTACTTGGATAGTACCTTGTGCCCAACGTAATCGCTGTTTTAAGGTAGATTTTAAGTCATCTGGTGCTAAACCTTCTGCTAAAAGTTCACGGTGATAAATAGATTTCCAGCCAGCACTATGCAGACGCATTGCTGTATTCATATCTTCTGTAATACTGTTGCTGGATAGACCACCAATTAATTGAAATTCATCTAAACGTTTTTCATCTTTGGCAAACTCATCAGCAAAATGTTGTAGTCCAACACTAATAAGTGCTTCCCGCCTCAGAATCGCATTTGTGCCTGTATAAAAAGCGGCATTCATGCCATCTTTGCCTTGCTGAAGTGGCCCATAAAATAAATTTGCTCGATGTCCAAAGGGATCGCCCGTAGGAATATTGTAAAAATCTTGGGGTGTCTGTACAAAAGCAATTTGATTTTGGTCGTATTTCCCTATGAAAAGATTATAAGTAAAGAAATAAGGCAGAACTCGCTTGAGAAATTGTGGCTTGGGAATATGGTCAGCATCTAGGGTAAGAATAAACTGTCCTGAAGTTTCTCCAGAAAAAATCGCGTAATTGAGGTTCCCAGCTTTAGCGTGGTGGGGTACACCAGCTGGTTTGGGACGAGCAATGTAGCGAAAACGAGCGAGTTCAACTAGTTCTAGTTCTTTCTTGCGAATCGCTTCTTCTAAGGCTTTCCGTTCGGTAGTTAGGCGATCGCGTAGGGTCTTTGTAGGAGAATCCTTAATAGTACGATCTTCTGGTGGTAACCAAAGAATAAGCGATCGCAAACTTTGCACAAATCCAGCCGCCGGCTCATTAACTACTGATTCTGATGACGCTTGCAGCCATTGTTCCGCAGCTTGAGTATTAGGTGTCAGATTTTCCAGTTGCTTTAAGCGCTCCAACAAACAAGAATGTTCTCCATCAATCCGTTCCGCTTCTAGCTGTAATTGTGGTGACTGCAAATCCTCAATACACAATCTTTCTGTCATTGCTCGCATATCAGCCGAGTTACCATCATCCAGCACATAAACACGTAACTTTATTGGCGGATAATCCATTGCAAGAGCTGCTTTGACAGTTTCTTCGACAATTTCCGGCGGCTCGTTGTAGCAAGTCACAAAGACATCCACAGTTGGCCAGTCGGATCTGGGTAGAGGTGGGGTCATCTGGTCGAGAGACTTAACCTGTCGCTCTAAAGGTCGCCATAACCCAATCACAAACATCACACCGCCGAAATAGCTATAAATTTCTGCTATTAGCAAAGGAATAGAGATCCACAGCGCATCAAAATTGATGGAATGGGTAAGGCGCCATTGCAAATACCAGATGCCAAAAATTAAATTGATTTCTGCTAGATAACGAAATAACAGCGTTCTTTTTTTGAGTGATGAGCGACTGTTACCAGAAAAGTTTGAGGAATTATCGCTAATAGAAACTGAAGTCATTTTAGTACTAGTAATTAATGTGAAAGGATAGTGTAATGGTAAAAAATGCTGAATTGGGAGTTAGAAGTTGTTAATAATTTTCTTTATTTCTGCTGCCTCCCCTGGCTCTTGGCTTCAAGTATTAGTGGATGTCTGCCTCTGGCTTGGTAAAGCAAACTTTCTAAAACGATCGCATTTGTATTAATGTCAACTGAAGCATTAACACCTAGTTGGGAATTTTCATATCGTCCTGAAAAATAGCCGCGATTTTTATCGGATAAATTTTGAGCAAAGTCTCGTAGCCTTTTCGTGTAAGGATCGTCTGGCATGAGCGCAAACCAAGAAAATGCTGCTTTCGTACTCACAAACCGCAATTGGGGATAGGCTTTTCCGCTAGTGTTAACGGCTTGCCAAGATTGACCATTGGAGTAGACGCTGTAATACAGAAAGTAAGGGAGACGATCCAAGGAATCTTCATTTACAGCAGTTAAAATTCCAGTGCGCTGAAATCGTTGTAATTGCACTTTGAAAAGATTTTGCACTTGAGGTTTAACAGCATCATTCCAACCCATTTCTAAACCCCAGAGTAAATAAGGATCGTTCGTTAGGTAGTTAGTAGCCCCAGAGCTTTTTAGATTCCGTCGATCGACTTGGAGAGTAATGCCATCGACTTGAACCGTCTTTACTGGTGGATTAGAGAGAGCATTAGTAGCTTGAATATTCCACAGCTTTAAACTCTGGGCAGCATATTGCTCGTAGCCTAATCGCCCTTCCTGCACTTCGAGAAGTTTACCTGCTCTAGGGATAGCACCATTTAACCAACCATCTTTGACAAGTTTCGATAGATTCCAGCGAGCGACGATGCGATTAATGCGTGAAGCGAAGCTGTCGCCTTTAGGCGAATCGCTATATTCTGGATAATGCGATCGCATAACATGCAATGCTAATAAAAATCGCGCCATATCCAAAGCTGACCAACCACTTATACCCTTGGGATCGGGGGTGTCATTGAGTTGGCGCATTTCGCCAGTCCGGGTGCTATAAGCTTTGTTGGGTAAACCAGTTGGTGGTAGCGGCAGTTTTTCCAACGTCTCTAGCAATGTGTTCATCCGCTTTTGGAAAACGTCTTTCGGCAATAACCCTAATTGGTAAGCTGCATGAATTCCCAATAAGGCGCTACCCTGATCCCACCAAGTTGTCCACGGTAAGTTGTCTCCCGAATTTACTAAACCTGTTTGGGGATTCCAGTTACGCTCAAAATATTTCCAAGCCTGTTTAGCAGCAATTCGATCCGCTTTTTGGGTCAATCGTGGTAAAGAGGTTGTGGGCGTTGGAATAATAGGTTTTTCTGGTGTAGCTGTTGGTTTTGGTGGTGTCGGTTTTGGTTTTAGCGGTAGTGGTGTGAGTGTAGGAGCATTCGATTCTGGAACGATTTGTGGCGATGGTGTTTCGACATCAGGGTTAAAGTTATCAGGGGCAGCAATAATCGTAGATGGAGTAGGAGAGCATTGCCACGTCGCCGTAATTGGACAAAGCAGGGGTTGTTGATTTGTCGTTGCGTACAAAACTGATTGCAAAATCATGCTTTTGATGCCGCTTGTTGCCATTTATATCTTCTTTGCCAATTCCGTAGGCGATAAATAGCCGAAAGCCGGATTATTTACCGCGTCTTTATAACCAGCAGATTTACCGCTATTACTGTTAATTGCCCAATCACATTCCTTATTAATATTGAAGTAAAGGATGGCTCTTACACCCATCCCAGCAAGTTGAGTATAGGAGTCTTGTAACCATCGATCTTTGGCACTCTTTTGTAAACCATTTTGCGTATTACTCGTACTTGCTGTTTGAGCGATGAAAATCGGCTTACTGCCAGCCATAACCTTCATCCGCTTGATATATGGTTCAAAAACTTCTTTCGGAGTATTCCAGTGTTTCCAAGAAGAATTACTACAATACCCCCAGTTGTACGAACTAAAGGCAACAACATCTACCGACTTGTCCCCAGGATAGTAGTTTTCAAAGCGATTTTCATTGTTTTCACTCCAACCATTAGGTGCAAATACCCAACGTATTGCCTGTGAAGATACACCAGCCTCTTTAAATATCTTTTGGATGCGTTGATAAGCTAACTTGAAGTTCTGCGGGTCTTGGCTGTATGCTTCTCCAGGAATGTTCATCTCTTGGAACGGCGCGATAAACGCCATCCGGCCCTCTCCTTTCTTTGCCCAATCAGCGTAGGCTTTTGCTACTTTTTGTAGAGAACTATCTACGTCTCCCCTAGCAATCTGCGCTGCTGAACGAGTAGATTTGAGATTAATAAAAGCTGTGTATCCGTTGTGCTTCAGTTGTTCTAGGGAAACTGGAATGTTGTAGCCAGGATTTGAGTCCTCGATATCCAAGAACAATCCAGCAATAGAATGGCGCTTACCAACCCATTGATCGACTTGACGTAATTGGCTGTCAATTGTACTTTGATTTCCTAGATAATCTGGGGCATATAGTCCCAGTAGTACAGGAGTACTGGAAGATGTTTGGTTGTGAACTTGCTTTAATTTCAGGTTTTCGAGTTGCTTTGAGGCATCAGCAACTGCCAGATTTTTATTCGCAAAGATGCTTCCTAGTAAAATTAGCATCATCAGCGCCAGCCGTACCTTGTCCATAGATTTGAACGAATAAACAGGGATTTTATTTTGAATCCAGATGTCTGTTGCTTGTGAAAGCCACTGCATCATGTAGTAAGTATTCCCAAATACAACTGATTAATAACAAACACGACTTGGTAATTAGAGAAAGTCGGCGTGAAAGCCCATCCCTTCAAGGGATGAGCTGAAAGTAAATTGCGTTTCAACTTACTCTATGACTTTTGTACCAGTTACTAGTGGAGTCTTTTCGCTACCTGAAATCCAGTAACTTCCAGAACTATCAGAAATTAACTTGGTTTGTTGTCTGGTAGTGTTGGGTAAACCTCGCCCAGAATCTCCTTTACTAACTTCTTGCCACCAAGGAGATTTCATGTTGACAGTCGGACGAATTAAAGGTTGTTGATTCATCACTTTGTACAGCAAGGATTGCAAAATCATACTGTTGGTGCTATTGGTGAAACCAACTGCCGTTTTACCCGTGGTTTCATAGAAGCCCTCATAAAATCCGGCTAATGGATTGTATAAATCAGTGGTTCCTTGCAGTAACTCTTGACTGTACTTATTTTCTGGAAGCAGGGCATGATAGGCAAAAGCGACTGCTGTACTTACCAATCGTCCCTTTGGTACAATTTGCCCATTATCTGCTAAAGCTACCCAAGGCTCACCTTTTCCAGTAATTGTGCTGTGGACAGTGTAAGGCTTGCGATCGATTAAGGTGGTAGCTGAGGCTGTGAGGTTGCCGGTGCGACGGTAACGTTCAGCTTGCGCCTGAAAGATTGGTTCAAAGAGTGATCGCATTTGTGGATCTAATCCAAACTCCAGCGCATAAAGTAAGAAAGGATTGCTAACTGTATATTGGTTAACTTTTGAGTTGGTATCTGGGCGGCGGCGTTGAATTGGTACTTTCACTCCCTCTACTAAGGCAGTTTGATATTCACCGCCAACCGCAGAATGTTCAACATTAAATCCCCACAATTGAAAAGCTCTAGCTGCATATTCTTCATATCCCAAACGGGTTTCGGGATTGACGCGGGTAAGCGATCGCCCATCTTGCTCTTTGGTAACGGTAGCACTAGAAAGAATACCTTCGCGCACCACACGCAAGTATGACCAATCCAGCACAATTTTATCTACCGCAGTCGTATATTCTGGATGACAGGTTTTTAAGTTGTAAAGCGCTGCTAGTATCCTGCCTAAATCTAAAGCTGACCAACCGTTACCTTCTGCAATTGGATTTCCACCATAATCTACTGATTGCAGCGATCGCGTATCGTAACCCCGACCCGGCAATTCTTTACCAAATAATGGTAATTTTGTCAATACAGCTAAAAGATGTCGAGTGCGTTGGTCAAATTCCTTCGGGGTAATTATATCGAGCGATCGCGCTGCATGAAGGGCTGCGAGATAATCTCCTAGTCCCCACAGGGTTGCACCTTTGAAATCACTGCGATCGTCTATCAGCCCATTTTTGGAGTGATAATTTGCTTGAAAGTATCGCCAAGCGGCTTCTGCATAACGCCGTTCAATCAACGTCAGGGGTCGATCTAGTTTGAGGTTAGATGATTGGGGACTATCGACTGGTGGAATAGGTGCAACGGCCACTTCTACAATTTTAGGAGTATCTGTAGGGGTTGCGGTAGGAGGCGTAACAGGAGAATTCCCTTGATTTGAGGGTGTTTCAGGAGAAGCATTTTCACTGGGCTTACCAGTAGACACACTCGCAGAACTAGAAGTAATTAAAGGGTGATTTCCCTTAGCTTTGTAGTATAAAATCTCCAAAATCAGCCCATTAGTATTACCTGTCAAAGCTTTATTGGGTTGTTTTGATTCTTCATAGATCCCAGCATAGTAACCACTATCATCAGGACTGCGGAGATCCTTGACTACATCAAAGACTTTTTGAGCATAAGCATTATCTGGAAAAAGATAGCGCCAGCCAAAAGCCGCTTTGGTACTGATGCTGCGAAACTGGGGATAAGGTTGATTGGCATCGGTGATTGTTGCCCAGTTTGCACCGTTGGCATAGACAGTGTTGTAGAGAAAATAAGGCGCTCGATCGATATTATCTTCTGTGACAGCAGTCAACTGACCTGTGGTATCAAAACGCCGTTTTTGCACATCTAAAACCCTGGCAGCAAAATCAGCTAACTCACCTTGCAAGCCAAACTCAATCCCATCAAGGATGTAAGACTCACTAACAACGTAATTATTAGCGTTGGTGCTTTTAAAGTCACGGGTATCAACGGGAATTTGCACGCCATTAATTTCAACGAACTTAAATGGTTCTAAAGAAATAGCCTTGGGTGCAGAGAAACCCCAAAGTTCATAACCTCTAGCGCCATATTCTTCGTAGCCAAGTCGTCCTTCTTGCACCAGTAAGGTTTTGTTGTCTGGGAGAACAGTAGCGCCAAAAAGTTGTCCATCTTTGAGCGATCGCGCCACTTGCCACTTTGCGACAATTCCTTTGAGCCAATCGTTATATTGTGGATGACAAGTGCGGATGACATCAAATGCCGCAAGTATTCGCCCGACATCCAAAGCAGACCAGCCAATACCCCGTTCAAGGGGATTGTTGCCATAATCAACCATTTGTGCATTGGCTGCGTTATAGACTTTATTAGGCAAAGTATCCTCAAATAACTTCAGGCTGTTGAGAGTCGTCAAAAACTTGTTGATGCGTGTGTCAAAGTCTGCTTGGTCAGTAAGATTCAACCAGCGTGCAGCATTCAACGCCATCAGGTAATTCCCCATGTCCCAAAGTGTACCAGAAGGATAACCCCCTGTAGAATTGGTAAATCCCGTTGCTGGCTGATAGTTTTTGACAAAATACTGCCAAGCACCACGAGCATAAGTTTGTTCTTCAGGTGTCAGAGGGGCTGTAATATTGCTACAGCTATTGGAATTTTGGGATAAGACTGGTGTTGGGATATAAAACAACAATTGCAGAAATGTTCCAACTAGGAACAATGCAATCCATCTCAACAGCTTTTGTTGATTGGGTTTGTATCTCATAATAATGCAAAGCTCTTTAACGCTTGATTTTGAGTTAATGCAGCAACGTTTTTTTTCACAGTTAAATGTGTTAAAAAGGCTTCTATTTCCGCACTCACCATATATTTGGGATGGTAGCGATCGTAAAAACAGATGTAATGCTTAATCCAGTCAGTGTCACTTCTTTCTGTTTGGTAACAATAATGTTGAAGCCGGATTTGATCCTGTACCTGTTCTAAGAGCTTTTTTTGGCGTTCTTCCATAGAGTAATATCTAGAAAATTTACGTATAATGTCCTGATTCGGATGTTATCTGGAAAAATCCTGAATATCACCAAGGAATATACTTAAAGTCAGGTGTTTAAAACCAATGTTTGGTATTTATACGTAACTATTCGGTCTAATATCTATAAGGAGGGTATTAGATATAAAAATTCTGCGTAACTACGCCAAACCAGATACTTGCACGTAAAGTTTCTGGATAATTAGGCGTTATTTAGTGGTAATTCGTTTCTAAGCGACAGCGATTATTGGAATTGGTGCAAAATATCAGATTTTTCCGGTTGAGCCAAAATATAAGTGAATAATTACTTTACATTGAATATGTATAGCTAAACCTCATGGAAATACCCCAGCGCGTATCAGTCCGCTACAAAGATGCGTCCTTCAATAGTAATGAAATCCGCTTAAGAACCTTCCGGCTTGGGTTACAAATATGGGAAGAACAAACCAAGCCTAGAAAAACAGAGCTTTATCAGTTTATATCGTCTTGCTTGAAACAAGTCGATCGCCAAGATCGTTTTATGTTCTCTCTGTTATTCATAGAATTAACAGACCTGATACGCAATTCTTCGCTGGAAAGGGGAACGAAAGAGGTTTTGATTAAAACAGCTTTTAGAGAGTTTGCTTGTGCAATAACAGACTTTGAAGACGTTGCCAAATAAAGTTGGTCATGGGGGTGCTGGTATTGGGTAGGCGTAGCCCAACCCAGGCATCGCCCTAGAGTTAGCTAAACTAATCGAGTAGGATATTTTTATGAGTAATCAGCTTTTCAATGAGATTAGTTTTTTCGCTAAATGCGCGGATGGGTAGGTGTTGGAAAAAGGGTAACTAGAAAAACGGCTGAATTGCCCTATATGCAACAATTTCAGAGCGATCGCATTTCTAAACTATCCGCGCACCTTATGGGGACTAGCTTTCAGCCATTTGCCTCTAACCAAATTCCGACTCCTCGTGTTATGATTTCTCTATTCGCGCAACCGAACCTTGAAAACCAAATAAGACAAGGCTTTCAGAAGCCAGCGATTGCAATTACCTAAAATCCCTATTAGGGATTGAAACCAAGCTAAATGCACTACCAGTGCCGTTGCAACATACAATTGCAATTACCTAAAATCCCTATTAGGGATTGAAACATTGCATCATAGGAAGGTAGTTTCCCAGTGAACGGGAAATTGCAATTACCTAAAATCCCTATTAGGGATTGAAACGATACCTATCTTGCGCATCAAGCGCTAGCAAATCATTGCAATTACCTAAAATCCCTATTAGGGATTGAAACACTTAAAGTGACACTTTCAAAAACAGGTATACCCATTGCAATTACCTAAAATCCCTATTAGGGATTGAAACTCTTCGGTTGGCTCATCCCCAAGGGATCGACGAGAGATTGCAATTACCTAAAATCCCTATTAGGGATTGAAACATTTGAGTTTGAGACTAAGTTGCCTAAATCCCAGTATTGCAATTACCTAAAATCCCTATTAGGGATTGAAACATCACGATCTTTAATATATTCTCTAACAGCATCCAAATTGCAATTACCTAAAATCCCTATTAGGGATTGAAACCAATAACCTCGACATCAACATCGATGTAACTCATATTATTGCAATTACCTAAAATCCCTATTAGGGATTGAAACTGATGCTGAATCTTATAGTCATGCTGATGATATTCGCATTGCAATTACCTAAAATCCCTATTAGGGATTGAAACGAAGGCCGGGTTTGAAAACAGACCTAATCCAAAAATTGCAATTACCTAAAATCCCTATTAGGGATTGAAACTTATTCAAACGCTGCAAGAACTCGGACGATTCGAGATTGCAATTACCTAAAATCCCTATTAGGGATTGAAACACAAAATACAAGGAAGTAGTGATATCACGAAAAGGTGACATTGCAATTACCTAAAATCCCTATTAGAGTACTCTAAGTAAAAAAATGCCCAATTGTCATTGCGAGCGAAGCGAAGCAATCACAGCCCTTGGGATTGCTTTGCTTCGCTCGCAATGACGGGTTTTGGATCATTTATTTTTTGGAACACTCTTAGGGATTGAAACCAGTAGATTTTAATTGACTAAAACCTGTGTAATATATACTTTCCGTTGTCTTCACCGACTGAGAATCAGCGATGTCTACGACGGGCTACGCCTACGCACACTCGATTTAGCTTATAACCTGAGTTCAAGCCAGATTCAGTTCTCTTTAGATTTATATTTACGAATTAGCTTTTAAGTCGTCAATTGTATTGCGGGCGAATGCTTGACAATATTAGCTAACTCTTGTACCTGTTTTACTGCTTCAGCACCCTCCAACTTCATTAATTCGCGATCGTCCCACAATTCCATCCAAGTAATCCCGTAATCAGACACTACAAAACGAATCAGATGCTTTTCTCGCAGGCTAACCATGAATGAAGCACTCTTCATTTGGTCGCCGCACGTATAACAGGAGGCAGAATATCCATGCTGCTCAAGTACAATTGTCAAAGCTTGCAGGTTCATTACCAAGTCTTGAACGAATTCTTGATGTTGTTGCGCTAATCTTAGAAACACTAGTTTTCTCCTGCTACTACAGTTATGTGGTTGCTTTTAAAACTTCTTTAGACTGACATCCGACGTATTTAGTTGCCAAAAGTTGGTGTTTTTTTTAGACGTGATTAATCTTAATCTTGCGGTGTAAACAATAAGCTAAACGCTCAAAGCCGTTCTAATGTTCTGCACAATTATCTGGGGTGGTTGTGCAACATCCATAGATATGGTGTTCAATGGTTCTTCAAGAGTCTCAAACTGGCTATTGAGAAGTTTTGCACCCATGTAATGATTGCTACGCTCTTGCAACCGTATTTGAATCAACTCATAAGACCCTTTGAGGTAGACTAGTTTGATGCGTTCGTCCTTGATGTTGGCGCTGCGATCGCTATCCGATACCAAAAATTGCCGATAGCTGTCTTTTAAAGCCGAACAGGCCAGCACGACATTTTTATTTTCTTGTAGCCAATGTTTTATCGCTGTTTGCAAATCTTGCAGCCAAGGTATCCTGTCAGCTTCACTCAACGCAATACCGCACCGCATTTTCTCAACATTCTCTGCTGAATGGAAAGCATCAGCGTCACTAAACTCCCAGTCTAATGAGTCTGCTAGCAGTTTTCCTATGGTGGTTTTACCAGAACCAGATACACCCATGATGATAATAATCATATTTTTCTGAGGAAAAGTTAAGTTATTGAAATGAACGCAGAGCAAAATGTGAGTTGTATTAAAATCTCTTGACAAATAACGATTATTTTCTATAATACATACAAATGCACACGTGTGCAGGATTTAAAATCTCAGATAAAAATGAATAAACGAAGAATTTCAATTGAAGATATTGCTCGGAAAGCAGGTGTTTCTCATTCCACAGTTTCGCGGGCTTTGCGAGATAATACTCTCATTAGCCCGAAAGTGCGAGAGGAAATTAAGCAACTGGCGCAGGAGATGAACTATGTGCCAAATGCGATCGCTCAAAGCTTGCAAAACAAACGTACTAATACCATTGGTGTAGTAGTAACTTCCATCGCAGATCCCTTTTTTGCTGAGGTAGTAGACGGAATTGAACAGATAGCCAGACCAGCCGGCTTGAGTGTTTTGTTAAGTGCTTCACACCGAGATTTTGAGCAGGAAATGGCAGCTATTGATACTTTTCATCGCCGGAGAGTAGACGGTATCTTAGTAGCTGACTCCCGAATTAGCAAACAGCATACAAAGCAGCTAACCCAAATTGCTATACCAACAGTTCTGATTAATAGCCAGACTGAAGATCAATCCGAAATATTTCACTCAGTGGCAATAGACGATCGCTTAGGTGCTAGATTAGCCACAGAGCATTTAATAAGTTTGGGACACACCACCATTGGTTATCTGGGTGTAGGCGATCGCAGCAGGTCAAACCGCGATCGCCTAGAAGGATATAAAATGGCTCTTGCTGAAGCTGGTTTACCACAAAATCCTGATTGGGTTTCAATTAGTGACGAATATAATACCAGAATTAGCGATGTCGCCACCGGACAAAATATGCTATCTAAACTATTGGCTGCTGAAGTAACAGGCATCTTTTGTTACAACGATATGGTGGCGGTTGGCGCTCTATTAGCTTGTCAAGAACTAGGTATTTTAGTACCACGAAATTTAAGCCTAGTTGGATTTGATGGTATTGCTTTAGGTAGTTACGTTACGCCAGCACTTACAACAGTCAGCCAGCCAATGTTAGAAATTGGTGGCTATGCCATGCAAATGTTACTCGATTTATTAGAAGAAAAAACTGTGGAAAACCGCGTTTTATCTCCTTTCCTAGTAGAGCGTGGTAGTAGTGCAACATTAATAAAGTAATTTTAAATCGTGTCTAAGTAAGTTGGTAAAAATAAATCAAATTATACGAAACGTAAACAGGCTTAAAGTCCTTACTAATGACAAATGACCAATGACAAATGACAAATGACAAATGACAAATGACCAATGACAAATGACAAATGACAAATGACAAATGACCAATGACCAATGACAAATGACAAATGACCAATGACAAATGACAATATGTTAACCAAAAAACCGATTTTATCTCCCGATCGCTGTTTTTCTCCAGAACCAGTTCAAAGACGACTAGCCCATCAATTTTTTGACAGCATATCTGCATTACCTTTGGTCTGTCCGCACGGTCACGTAGATCCAGCCCTGTTAGCTAATCCAGCAGCGCGTTTTGGTTCACCAACAGAATTATTTATTATCCCTGACCACTACATTTTGCGGATGCTTTATAGTCGAGGTCTATCTCTGCAAGCTTTAGGCATAGCTACACATGATGGTTTACCAGCAGAAACTGACCACCGGAAAATCTGGCAATTATTCGCCGAACATTTTTATCTATTCCAGGGTACTCCATCAGGGTTGTGGCTCAAAGACGAATTAACTAATGTCTTTGGAGTAGATGAACCTTTAAATTCTCGTAATGCTGGACGTATCTATGATTATCTAGAAGGTTTATTAGCCTTATCTGAGTTTTCCCCTCGTGCTTTATTCAAACGCTTTAACATCGAAGTGCTTTGTACTACCGATGCAGCCAGTGATAACCTAGAGAATCAGCGATCGCTCCACCAAGAAGGTTTTACTCAAATTAGACCGACTTTTCGACCAGATGCAGTAGTTAACCTAGATGCTCCTGGTTGGCGAGAAAATCTGACCAAATTGGAAAGCAGTGTCGGTAAAGAAATTAGCACTTACGCTAATTTTGTCCAAGCTTTAGAAGAACGTCGGGCAATATTTAAAAAAATGGGTGCAACAGCTACCGATCAAGGTGCAGCTACGCCTTATACTACACGTCTTTCCGAGCAGGAAGCAGAAGCTATCTTTGCTAGAGCATTAAACGGCAAACTAAATCCAGGAGATGTGGAGCAGTTTACCGGTCATATATTCATAGAAATGGCTCGGATGAGTGTAGAAGATGGTTTGGTGATGCAAATGCATTGTGGTGTTATGCGTAACCATAACCCGGATCTATTTGACAGATTTGGGGCTGATAAAGGTGGTGATATTCCCGTCAAAATAGAATGGACTCAAAATCTGCGCCCGTTGTTGTCAGCTTATGGAAACGACGGGCGCTTCCGGTTAATCATTTTTGGCATGGATGAAAGCACTTATAGCCGAGAGATGGCTCCCTTAGCAGGTCATTATCCTACTGTCTTGCTCGGGCCGCCTTGGTGGTTTCATGACAGCGTAAATGGCATGGAACGCTACTTCAATCAGGTAATGGAAACTGCTGGAATTTATAATACTGCTGGGTTTAACGATGATACCCGCGCTTTCGTTTCTATTCCGGCTCGTCATAATGTTTGGCGGCGGGTAGCTTGTAACTGGTTAGCCGGATTGGTAACACGGGGATTAGTTGATGAAGAGGAAGGGTATGATATGGCCCGCGCTTTAGCTTACGACCTTGCTAAGAGTGCTTACAAATTGGACTAAGGGACTTCCAACAAATAAATTACCCAATTTTGTGGGGTGGGCCGAAAAGCTATTTGTGTCAAGTTAACGTGAAACCCTTATAAAAACTGGATATTGAGTTCACTGACTTTCGATTGCGATCCGCGTTACCCCACCCTAACCCTCCCCTTATAAAGGGGAGGGAACCGGATTTCCTGTTTCCCCCCTTTATAAGGCTCTACAAAAGGAGAAGTCGAGAATAGTTTATGAAGTGGGAACCGGATTTCCTGTTTCCCCCCTTTATAAGGGGGGATTAAGGGGGGTAATACGACTTGTGTACACCATAGGATTGATTTTGAATTACGAATTGAAACAAGATGTCAGATTTTATTTTAAATAAACTTTTTAGCGTAAAAGAGCAGGTAGCAGTAGTTACAGGTGGTTCAGGCGTACTTGGTGGAGCTATGGCGCGAGGTTTAGCCCTTGCTGGAGCGCGAGTAGTGGTTCTGGGTCGCAATCAAGCACGGGCGGAAGCGGTAGTGGCTGAGATTACTGCTAATTGTGGAGAAAGTATGGCTGTATTAGCAGATGTTAGCGATCGCTCCCAACTAGAAATAGCCAGAGATAAAATTATACAGCGCTGGGGTCAAATAGACATTCTGGTAAACTCGGCTGGCGGTAATATTACAGCTGCCACAATTACCCCTGATGCGACTATTTTTGATATGCCACACACAGCTTTTGAAGAAGTAGTTAGCCTCAACTTACTCGGTACTTTACTTCCCAGCCAAGTTTTTGGTCAAGCAATGGTTGAAAAAAAACAGCCCCACGGTTGTATTGTCAATATATCTTCTATGTCTGCTATCCGAGTAATTAGCCGCGTGGTTGGCTACTCAGCCGCTAAAGCCGGAATTGATAACTTTACTCGTTGGTTAGCCGTCGAACTTGCCCAAAAGTATGGGGATGGAATGCGAGTAAATGCGATCGCGCCAGGTTTCTTTATTGGAGAACAAAATCGAGATTTACTCCTAAATGCAGATGGTAGTTTGACCGGGCGCGGGCAAAAAATTATCGAGCATACCCCCGCCGGACGTTTCGGAAAACCGGACGAATTACTCAGCACCTTGATTTGGTTATGTAGTTCTGGTTCTAGTTTCGTCAATGGGGTGGTCGTGCCAGTAGATGGTGGGTTTAGTATCTACAGTGGAGTTTAATTATGCATTCACTGGCTGTAACTAACGGAACACTTTCCGACGAGCAAGTTTCCGGGCTAGTTCATCAAGCTTTAGCAGATCGTCAGTTAGATGGACAGCGTATCCTAGTCTTAATTCCAGATAGCACCCGCACTGCTCCCATCCCGCAAATGTTTCGATTGCTGCATCAGGAGTTGAGTAAAAGAGTAGCGGCTCTAGATTTTTTGATTGCTCTGGGTACACATAATCCCATGAGCCAAGAGCAAATCAATCACCTAATAGGGGTGACACCAGAGGAACGAGAGACAACCTTTAAAAAAGTTTGCATCTTTAACCACCTGTGGAATGAACCAGATACCTTTATTTCTTGTGGAGTAATTTCAGCAGATGAGATAGCAGAGATTAGCCGGGGAATGCTACATCAGTCCGTTGAAGTTCGTGTTAACAAGCTTGTGACACAGTATGATTTAATAGTGATTTGCGGCCCCGTCTTTCCCCACGAAGTTGTCGGTTTTTCTGGTGGAAATAAATACTTTTTTCCCGGTATTGGTGGTCAAGAAGTAATTGATATATCCCATTGGTTGGGTGCTTTAATCACCAGCTATGAAATCATTGGGACATCAGGAATAACACCAGTTCGACGCTTAATTAATCGAGCCGCTAACCTAATTTCTATGCCAAAACTTTGCTTGGCGATGGTAGTTGCACCTAAAACAAATCAGCTAGCTGGACTTTACATAGATAAACCAGAGCCAGCCTGGGAAGCTGCGGCAAAATTATCCGACAAACTGCATATTACTTATGTAGATAAGCCTTTTAAACAAGTGCTTTCAGTAATGCCCGAAATGTATGATGACATTTGGACAGCTGCTAAAGGAATGTACAAGCTAGAGCCAGTAGTGGCCGACGGAGGGGAAGTAATTATATATGCTCCTCACATTACCGAGTTTAGCTATACCCACGGCGAAATCCTGTCCCAAATTGGCTATCACGTGCGTGACTACTTCCTCAAACAGTGGGATAAATTTAAAGCTTATCCCGGTGGAGTGCTGGCTCATAGTACTCACTTAAAAGGTATGGGTACATTTGATGCTACAGAAGGCGAACAAGCTCGGATTCGCGTCACTTTAGCGACAGGTATTTCTGCTGAACGCTGTGCTGCTCATAATTTAAACTATCGATATCCGGCTACCATTCGACCCACAGAATGGGCTAACCGTGAAGATGAAGGGATCTTGCTTGTGCCTAAGGCTGGGGAGATATTGTATCGGATAACTGACTCTGTAATGGGATTAAAATAATTCGTAATTCGTAATGACGCTCGCGGACTCGCTACCGCTACGCTAACGTAATTCGTAATAAAAACGTCATTACAGCCATTTTCACAGGATTTATGCAAAATACCTGTCAAACTATTACTCCGTGTTCTCTGTGCCTCTGTGGTTCGATTTTCCGGTACCTGTGCGTAAGTCTTATTTCAATTAAATAAACCACGCGGTAGGGGCACAGCAATGCTGTGCCCTTATGTCAGATGTGCTTCAAATCCATGAAAACTGTAAATTGAGTCAATTTTTAACGTAGATGGAAAGTGGCTTGCTGACAGGGCGATCGCAGAAGCACAGAGGATGCTTTGTAACAAAATCTGTAACAGCATTACTATTTGAGCTAGCACTCGTATAGATTGATGAAAAATCTACGGGTAATCCCGGAATTTAAGGATTAATGCTGCTCAAAGATATACGAGATTATCAAATTCTTTTTCTCGGCTTATTCCTAGTCTTGGGAATTGGTACACGAGACTGGACGCTGCGACCAGAATTAATTGGAGTAGCGATCGCCACCAGTCTAGCAACCCAATGGATATTGTCATTAGTTACTGGCAAAGAACAAATGGCAAATCTTCGCAGTGCTTTAATTACCTCCTTGGGACTAAGCCTTTTATTACGGGCTGATTGCTGGACGACAATGGCAATAGCCGCAGTAATTGCGATCGCTAGCAAGTTTATCTTCCAAGTCGGCGATAAGCATTTCTTCAATCCCACCAATTTCGGCATCATATCTGCCTTGATTCTCACCCCCGATGCCTGGGTTTCGCCGGGACAATGGGGTGAAGAGTGGTGGTATGGGCTATTATTTGCCGGCACTGGTGGCATGATTTTGCAGCGCGTTGGTCGCTGGGACACCACAGCAGCTTTTTTGGGTTCCTACTCCTTACTAGAGGCGATTCGCAATCTCTGGCTGGGTTGGACTTGGGATGTTTACTGGCACAGATTAATGAGCGGATCTTTGCTGCTGTTTGCTCTATTTATGATTACAGATCCGCGATCGATTCCCAATTCCCGAATTGGGCGGGTAGTTTGGGCAATCTGCATCGCCGGATTAACTTTTATTCTGCGAAATTATTTCTTTATTTCCACAGCAGTTTTCTGGGCGCTGTTTGCCCTTGCACCATTGACCATCCTGTTAGATGTTCTGTGGTTAGCCCCAAGGTTCTCTTGGCAAGAAGCAGATGAGGAAGCAGGCACAGAACTGCTTCTTGTACAGACGCGATTCATCGCGTCTCTAATTAAAAATGCAGAGGTATAAATAAAATGAGATTTTTTCGACTTTTAACGCCATTATTGTTGGCAATTGTAGCTGTTTTATGCTTTGCACCCGCAGCTTGGGCATTTTGTGGATTTTATGTAGCTAAAGCTGATACAAAACTGTATAACAAAGCTTCTCAGGTGGTAATAGCACGAGATGGCGATCGCACCGTCTTAACAATGGCAAACGACTTTCAAGGCGAAGTCAAAGATTTTGCAATGGTAGTACCAGTGCCAACGGTGCTGCAAAAAGAGCAAGTTCGCGTCACTGAACCCAAAATTATCGAACGCCTAGATGCTTTTAGTGCGCCACGATTGGTAGAATATTTTGATCCAGATCCTTGTCTGGCAATAAATAATAGCGCTGAGATGGATGCAGCACCAGCGCCAGCAGGAGCGATAAGTGAGGCGAGGAGAGCAAGGGGCGATGCTAGTTTGGGTGTAACAATCGAAGCACGTTTCAACGTTGGCGAATACGACATCCTGATCCTTAGTGCTAAAGAATCTGGCGGACTAGAAACTTGGCTCAAACGCAATGGCTACAAAATCCCCAGAGGTGCGAAACAGTTACTCAAGCCCTACATTCGCTCCTCAATGAAATTCTTTGTTGCCAAAGTCAACTTAGATAAATTCGAGAAATCTGGCTACCAGTTCCTTCGTCCGCTACAAATTTCCTACCAGTCACCCAAGTTCATGCTGCCAATTCGTTTGGGCATGATCAATGCCACGACAGAGCAGGATTTGATTATCTACATCCTCTCACCCCAAGGACAGGCAGAAATCACCAATTACCGGACGGTAAAAATCCCCTCCGACGCAAACGTTCCCTTGTTTGTCAAAGATAAATTTGGTGAATTTTACAAATCAATGTTTCAAACTGCTTACACCAAAGAAGACAGGAAGGTTGGTTTTTTGGAATACGCTTGGGATATGGGTAGTTGCGATCCTTGTTCAGCCGATCCTCTAAGCCAAGAAGAACTCAAGCAAGCAGGCGTATTTTGGCTAGATGATAATTCTGGAAGTAATGTACCAGTATCTCCAAGCTTTCGTCGTCCCTCTCCTAGAAGCAGCGTCTTCATCTCCCGGTTGCATGTCCGCTATACCCGCGATAAATTCCCTGAAGACTTGATTTTCCAACAAACTGCTAACAGTGAATCTTTCCAAGGGCGTTATGTTTTGCAACATCCGTTCCAAGGGGAACTCAAATGTCAGGCGGGTAGAGAATATAAACGGTCTTTGCCCAAGCGTTTTGAACAAGAGGCGCAAACTCTGGCTAAACTCACCAACTGGAATATCCAAGACATTCGCAACAAAATGAAACTGAGTGTTGGTAATCTGACATATTCCTGGTGGGAAAATTTCTTTTCTTGGCTGGGATTATATTGAGGGGACTAGGGATTGGGGATTAGGGACTGGGGACTGGGGGCTAGGGGACAAAGAGAATTAAACC
>NZ_NOLK01000057.1:0-49482 GCF_002245985.1 Nostoc sp. 'Peltigera membranacea cyanobiont' 232 | reverse complement strand
CCAGTCCCCAGTCCCCAACCCCCAATTACCAAATCCGCCAATACCTGCATTTGTCCCCAACTCATCTCAGTTTCTGGGTCAAAAGGTTCGTAGGGAGAAGCCTCGGAGGTGGGGTAAAAATGTACGGTTTGCCATCCCATCGCCTCTAATTGTGCATAAACGCGTCCAGCTTCTTCCAGAGTGGCGCAAACCACAAATAAATCCTTACCCTGAGCCTGCGCCAATGCTGAAGCTACCAAACCCTTCGGCAATCGAGAAATGCCATTTAACCGCAATTCTTGTTGTCGGTTTAGCCTAGAAATAAATTCAGTGGTGAGCGGCGATCGCGCTAAGGCACGCACAATAGAAGAAAATGACATAAGTACTACTAGCGGTGGGAGTCTTTGTGAGCCAGAAAATCTTGAGGCAGTTTATGTCAACTATTTTAAAAGTGTTGACAGCCTTCTTCTTATTTCGGTGGAAGCATAATGCACAGCAACTAATAAACTTAAGAACTATAACTACTACTTTGTGTACAGTCAAAGCATTTATAGAAGCACCTTTAATACTAGATACTAGGTATTGAGCTACATTCGCTCTGAGAAGCGGCAATTTTAAACATGTCCCCCATCACTTTTGAAATTTTAATCATTTTGGTGCTGATTATTGCCAACGGCGTGTTTTCTATGTCTGAGATGGCGATTGTCTCAGCCCGGAAAGTCAGGCTACAACAGCTTGCCAATCAAGGAGATGCCAAGGCAAGGGTAGCATTGAAACTCGCTGAGTCTCCAAATCATTTCCTGTCAACCGTTCAAGTAGGTATTTCCCTAATCGGTATTCTGACTGGTGCTTTTGGAGGAGCAACAATTGCCAGTCGTTTGGCAGTTTATGTAAAACTTGTGCCTTTGTTAGCACCTTATAGTGAACCGCTCTCCTTCGGAATAGTGGTTTTGCTGATTACCTATTTCTCACTAATTGTTGGCGAATTGGTACCAAAACGTCTGGCATTAAATAATCCAGAAAGGATTGCCTCGATTGTAGCTATTCCGATGCAAGCCTTGGCAGCGATCGCTTCTCCAGTAGTCTTTCTATTAAGCGCTTCTACAGATTTGATCTTGCGAGTGCTGGGAATTACAGCTTCTACCGAGCCGCAAGTTACCGAAGAAGAAATTAAAATCTTAATTGAGCAAGGTACTGAGGCGGGAACCTTTGAGGAAGCTGAACAGGATATGGTGGAGCGAGTTTTTCGTTTAGGCGATCGCCCCGTCAGCTACTTAATGACACCTCGTCCCGATATTGTCTGGTTAGACTTAGACGACTCTCCCGAAGAAAATCGCCAAAAAATGGTTGATAGTGCCTATTCTCGATATCCAGTTTGTCAGGCGGGACTTGATAATGTGCTGGGTGTGATCCCTGTCACCGATTTATTAGCCAGGAGTTTCCGAGGAGAACCGCTAGACTTGACAGTGGGATTGCGACAGCCCGTATTCGTGCCAGAAAGCACCCGTGGTTTGAAAGTTTTAGAATTGTTCAAGCAAACCATCACTCACATGGCGCTAGTAGTGGATGAATACGGCGTAATTCAGGGACTAGTTACACTCAACGACATTATGAGCGAAATCGTGGGTGATGTTCCTTCAACAGATGGACAGGATCAACCCCAAGCTGTGCAACGCGAAGATGGTTCCTGGCTTTTGGATGGGATGTTGCCTGTAGAGGAGTTTTTAGAACTTTTCGGTATGGAACAGTGGGAATCCGAGGAACGCGGCAGTTATCAAACCTTGGGCGGTTTTGTGATCACCCATTTAGGGCGTATTCCTGCCGCAGCAGATCATTTTGAATGGCAAAGTATGCGAATTGAAGTGATGGATATGGATGGGAACCGCGTTGATAAGGTGCTAGTTGTACCAAAGGCAGCTAAATCAGCAGATACGAAAAAATCTGACTAGCGATGTTGAGGAGTTTGGAGAGACGCGATTAATCGCGTCTGTACAGGAGTTTGGAGTTATTTCTTGCCCAATCCCCAATTCATCAAGTCTTAGATAGACGTTTGACCTCCTCACCTGCCAACATCTGATGCGCTTGCTCCAGAAATTGCGGGATTTTATCCGCGTGGGGATTGTGGGCGAGACATTGCTGCAAGTTTAATTCGTCTAGCCGATCGGCTTTATTACCAGGAAACCAATGACCGCCATTACCAAGCAAGTTATAGCGCATTGTTGCATAATCGACTAGATCGTAAGCGATCGCTAAATTTCGCAGCCACAAAATCACCCGAATATTTACCTCGCCGGGGGTTTCGTCAAAAGTCGGTAAATTTGTTTCCCAGGATTTTACCCAATTTTCTCCCAAAGTAGCGATCGCTTCTGACTCCAACCTTGCTAAAATTGGTGGCAAAATTTCTGATGCCCGATCTACTAACTCTAAAGTCTTCAGGTGTTCATCAAAATCTTCTGGTTTTGCGGCTCCTACACTCAGAGTATGTACCTCTTGATGACTCAAACAAAACAAATCATTAAACACCATTGGACTCAAGGGGGCGCAAAGATTCACTAATTTTTCTGGCGGTTCATATAACAAACCTCCTTTATTAGATGGACTAATAATAAACACCCCCATATCGTGGCGTTTAGCTGCTTCAATTGCTGCCCAATTCCATTGATTAATGTAGTACCAGTGCAGGTTCACGTAATCAAATAGATTGGTATTAATTGTTTGCACAATTACATCTGTTGAACCGTGGGTAGAAAAGCCAATAAATCTAACTTTTCCCTCTGCTTGCAATTGCTGGGCTACTTCTAAACAGCCACCAGGACGAATGCTATAGTCTAATGACTCAGTATGGTTGATCCCGTGCAACCCTAAAAGGTCAACATAATCTAGCTGGAGATTTTGTAATGATTTTTCAAATGTCTCGCGGAATTCTTTCGCATCTTCCTTTGGGCTGATTTTGGTCTGAACAATCAACTTTTCACGGGGAAGCTGGGGCAATATTCTTCCCAATTGCATTTCGGAAGTTCCATAACCACGAGCAGTTTCAATGTGATTAATTCCAACCTCAACTGCCTTTCTAATCGTTGCTTCCAGATTCGCCTGACTATCAGCAGGAATTTCATTATTGGGAACATCGTCCCATTTAAACTGATATCTCATGCCACCGCAGGAAAACACTGGCATTTGTAATTCTGTGCGTCCAAATCGTCTATATAGCATCAGTAGATTGTGGATTGCTTACTAACTTAAAATCTCAAAATGACGGTCATTCAAGCCTACAGTGCCACAATAACTACCTCTGTTCAATTTGTAACATCTGCAAGATTCATCGCATATTAAATCGGTCAGGTCTTTTAGTTATTGGACTACGACCAGGATTCCAGTTCCATATAATAGTTATCTTATCCTAGTTGCCACTAGCAAGGGTTTTTCGATTATTCTCCCAATTGATTTTTAGACTAAGAAACGACAAAACGACCCAGCAATGCTGAGTTGTGTGAAGGTGAACTGAGGGAATTCAAATTAATTTTCTGGAGACTGCGCTTGAATTAAGCAATTTCTCAATGTTTCGGCTAACACTTGTACATGGGGTTCCTTAAGTATCTCAAGATGAGATCCGGGAATGTAATGGACATCTAATCCCCCAAGCACTAAATTGCTCCAGCCGAATTGAGGATCGTATTGTGTGCCTACAGCTTCGTCCCGATTTTTATCTTCTGTCCGCAAGAGAATAGCCCGACCCAGGTAAGGTGAAAGGATATATTCACTCATGGCTTGAATGTTAGTATCTATAATCTTTAAGTGCTTGTCAGTTTGAGGTAAATAAAGTGCGTTTTCTAAGTAACGCTTATATCTATTTTGGAGATGCTGCTTACGCCAATAGCTCCATTTTATAACCTGTTGCAAAAGGTAAATAGGCCCTTGTTGAACTATGTTATTTAAATGCAAAAAAAGTCGCTTGGTAAATGGCGCTCGCCAACTATAACCTGGAAGACAGGTATCAAGCATAACTAGAATACCAACTTGTTTGTCTTGCTTTTGCAGTTGCCGAGCCATCTCAAAAGCAACTACCCCTCCAAAAGAATAACCTCCCAGAAAATAAGGCCCATTAGGCTGAAGGGTTTGAATTTCTTGAATATAGTGAGCAGCCATATCTTCAACCCGCCTATGGAAAGGTTGTTTTTCATCTAGTCCTTGTGGCTGTAGTCCATAGAATGGTCGATCTGAACCCAGATGCAGTGCTAATTCACGAAAACACAAGACTTCTCCGCCCAGTCCGTGAATGCAGAAAAAAGGAGGCTTGGAACCGTTGGCTTGAATTTCTACCAGGGATGACCAGCTAGATTTTGATTCGTCTAAGGTATTTACTAAAGCCTTGTTTGTTACCACACTTTCTTCTTGAGAGATTATTTTGGCTAGAGCCTCTATAGTCCCTGACTGAAACAGAATGGCAAGAGGCAGATTTTTATTAAATGTCTTCTCAATTTGCCAAAACAGTTTTACTGCTAATATCGAGTGTCCTCCTAACTCAAAGAAGTTATCTCTGACACCGATGGGCTGGACACCTAAAATTTGTTCCCAAATTTTGGTTAGTTGCAATTCTAATGGATCGCGGGGAGCAAGATATGTTTTTTCTAAATCAAGCTTTGTTGAGTCTGGTGCTGGTAAAGCGCGGCGGTCGATTTTGCCGTTGGGGGTTAGGGGTAGGGTGTCTAGTAAAACGAAAGCACTAGGCACCATATATTCTGGCAGTTGCTGTTTGAGGAAGTGACGCAGTTCGTCTGTGTTTGGTGTCTGTTCTGGGTGAGGAACAATGTAGGCAACTAGTCGCTGATTTTCTGGATTATCAACTTTAGCTGTAACGACAGTTTGCTGTATGCTGGGATGTTGCGCTATTAAAGCTTCAATTTCTCCAAGTTCAATGCGGAAACCACGAATTTTTACCTGATGATCGATTCTACCGATGTATTCAATATTTCCATCGGGAAGATAGCGAACTAAATCTCCAGTTTTATAAAGTTTTTCGCCTTCCTTAAAAGGATGGGATATAAATCGCTCGGCTGTTAAGTCGGGACGGTTGAGATAGCCTTTAGCAACTCCAATACCACCAATATAAAGTTCGCCGTTTGCACCCAAGGGAACTGCTTGCAGATGGGAGTCGAGAATATAAAGTTGAGTGTTAGCGATCGCTCTACCAATTGGTACACTTTTTAAGTTACTCTCGCTTTGACACTGCCAAAATGTGACATCAATTGCCGCTTCGGTAGGGCCATAGAGGTTGTGTAGTTCGCATTCCATCCGGTCAAAAAACCGCTCTTGGAGTTCAACAGGTAAGGTTTCTCCACTACAAAATACCCGTTTTAAAGGCTGACAACGTTCTAGCCCTTTGGTTTCTAGAAATATCTGCAACATCGAGGGGACAAAGTGCAGTGTTGTAATTTCCTCTTGGATGATGGTGTTGACTAGGTAAGTCGCATCTCGCTGTCCGCCTGGTTGAGCCATCACTAAACGCGCCCCTGTCAATAGAGGCCAGAAAAACTCCCAAACTGAAACGTCGAAACTAAAGGGCGTTTTCTGAAGAACCCGATCGATTCCAGTTAACTTATAAGCATCTTGCATCCACAGTAAGCGATTACAAATTCCCTGATGGCTATTCATCGCGCCCTTTGGTTTACCGGTGGAACCAGAGGTGTAAATTACATAAGCTAAATCCAGAGGCTTGACCCTTGAATTGGGATTGTGACTCCTTTGTTGGGAAATCATTTCCCAGTCAGTATCTAGACAAACTTTTTGGCTACTTGTAGGGAGGCGATCGACTAAATCCCTTTGGGTTAATAGGACTGGGGCTTGACAATCGCCCAGCATATATGCAATGCGCTCTTGAGGATATTCGGGATCGATAGGTACATAAGCACCACCAGCTTTCAGAATCCCTAACAGTCCAACTACCATTTCTAAGGAACGCTCAATACAAATGGCTACGAGTCCATTGGGCTGGACTCCACAAGTTTGCAAGTAGTGTGCTAGTTGATTGGCGCGATTATTTAGCTCGCCATAGGTAAAGTGCTTGTCTGCAAATTTTACAGCGATCGCATCTGGTGTTTTCTCTACCTGCGCTTCAAATAACTGATGTAGACATTGAGATAAATCATAGTCAATTTGAGTATTATTCCACCCGACTAGTAGCTGATGCCCTTCAGGCGCTGTTAACAGAGGTAAATCGCAAATATGCTGTTCTGGGTTAGCGACGATCCCCTCAAGTAAGGTTTGGAAATGCCCTAGCATTCGAGCGATGGTTGTTGCATCGAATAAATCTGTGTTGTATTCAATTCCACCTTTGATCCCCTGTGAAGTTTCTGTCAAATCGAGGGTAAGCTCAAACTTGGCAGCGCCGTTATGAACTTCTAGAGGGGTAATGGTCAACCCCGGAAGTTGCCAGAGTTCTTTTGGGGTATTGTGAAAGGCAAACATTACCTGAAACAGTGGCGAGTGGCTCATGTCTCGCTCTGGCTGTAGTTCTTCTACTAGCTTCTCGAAGGGCAGGTCTTGGTGGGCATAAGCTCCTAGTGTTACTTCTCGAACTTGACTAAGTAACTGCCGGAAACTTGGGTTGTCTGCCAGGTTAGTTCGGATGGCGAGGGTATTGACAAAGAAACCAATCAACCCTTCGGTTTCAACTTGGTTGCGGCCAGCAATGGGAGAACCAATGAGAATGTCTTCTTGCCCAGTATAGCGGTGCAGGACTGTCCCAAAAGCCGCCAGCAATGTCATGAAAAGGGTGACACCCTGCTGATGGGAGAATTCTTTGAGCGATGCACTCAGATACTGGGGTAAGATCAGGGATTGCACCGCTCCCTGGTAAGTTTGGACTGGTGGCCGTGGTCGGTCTGTTG
Source organism: Nostoc sp. 'Peltigera membranacea cyanobiont' 232 (assembly GCF_002245985.1). NCBI lineage: Bacteria > Bacillati > Cyanobacteriota > Cyanophyceae > Nostocales > Nostocaceae > Nostoc > Nostoc sp. 'Peltigera membranacea cyanobiont' 232. The sequence goes on along the minus strand of NZ_NOLK01000057.1, from coordinate 42,616 downwards.
GTAATTCTAATACAGTATTAGCACCTGCTAACTGGGTTTTCCAATAGTTGATTTGGCTGGAGAGTTTTTCACCAGATAGCCATTGGTGTTGCCAGACAGCAAAATCGCTATACTGAATGGGCAATTTTGACAATGGAGAAGGCTTACCGCTCAAAAAAGCTTCATAAACGGCTGCTAATTGCTGCCAGAAAATGTTTATTGACCAGCCATCTGAGGCGATATGGTGCATGACCAACAAGAGTATATGCTCTTGTTGGTCTATTTGGAGCAAGGTAGCTCGCAGCATCAAGTCAGATTCTAAGTTAAAGGGGTGTTGGGCCTCTTCACTTAGGAGACATTCCACTTGCTCTTGTTTCACCTCAATTATTTTGAGTTCCACTGGTCGAGGCGTGCCAATTACTTGTATGGGGCTACCATCAAGTGATGTAATAAAGTTTGTTCGGAGTGCTTCATGATGGACAACGATCGCATCTAGTGACTGTTGTAATACACTGACGTTTAACTTACCCCTTAAGCGCTGTGCATTCGAGAGGATATATGCTCGACTGTCGGGTTGCAACTGCTGCAAAAACCACACTCGCTGCTGGGCAAAGGATAAAGGGGCTGATTCCCGGTTGCCTATTTGGGGAATAGTTTGATTTTGGGGATCGTTTTCTTGACTCTCGTTTTGGGTAAACCCTTGAGCTAAAGTAGCGATCGTTGGATTCTCAAATAAGAGTTTTAAGGGTATTTCTCTCTGAAAAGCTTGGCGAACCCGAGACATCACTTGAGTTGCCAGCAGTGAATGACCTCCCAATTCAAAAAAATTGTCGTGAATACCTACTTGTTCCAGACGCAAAACTTTTGCCCAGATGCTAGCTAACACCTCTTCTATAGCATTCTGGGGTGGAACAAAGTTAGTTGACAGACCCAAATCAGATGTATGCGGTGCAGGTAAAGCGCGGCGGTCTATTTTGCCGTTAGGGTTTAATGGCAAGGTGTCTAAAAAGACAAAAGAGGCAGGCACCATATATTCAGGCAACCGACCTTGTAAAAAGCGACGCAATTCAACCTGGCTAGGAATTTGCTCTGGCTTGGCAACAATATATGCGACAAGTTGCTTGTCACTAGGAACATCCTCTCTGGCTATGACTAGAGTCTGTGTCAGTGATGGATGTTGGCTTAATATCGCTTCAATTTCTCCTAATTCAATTCGGAAGCCACGAATCTTCACCTGGTAGTCAATACGACCGAGAAACTCGATATTACCGTCTGGGAAAAAACGGGCTAAATCCCCAGTTTTGTAAAGACGTGCGCCAATTTCTGAGCTAAAAGGGTCGAAAATGAATTTCTCTGCGGTTAATTCAGGACGGTTAAGATAGCCTCGCGCTAGACCAATACCGCCAATGTGCAGTTCACCTGATTCACCAACAGGTACAGGCTGCAAATTTTCATCAAGGATGTGAATCTCTGCATTGGTGATGGGGCGACCAATGGGAGCAATAGTATAATTAGTGACGCGTTGGCAAGTCCAGAAAGTGGTATCAATAGAAGCTTCTGTCGGGCCATAGCAATTATGGAGAACATTGTCCAAATTCAGTTGAGCAAAAAAGCGTTCTATAAGTTCGGTAGGTAAAGCCTCACCACCGCAGGTAATATGCCTAATGAATCGGCAATTCTCAATACCTTTCTCTTGCAGTAAGACACGCAATATAGAAGGCACTAAGGCCAGGACAGTGATTTGCTGCTCAGTAATCACCTTCACAAGGTAGGCAGTGTCTTGATGTCCACCAGGGCGAGCTACGATCAATTGTCCCCCAAAACACAATGGCCAGAATATCTGCCATACTGAAGGGTCGAAGCTAAAAGAAATGGTCAGTAAAACTTTGTCTGCCTGAGTTAATCCAAAGGTTGTTTGCTTCCAGTGGAGTTGATTGCAGATCCCACGGTGAGGGATCGTTACACCTTTGGGCTGTCCTGTAGAACCGGATGTGTAGATTACATATATGAGATTATCAGCCGTCGTTTCATTTACAAGATTTTCTAGACTGTTTTGGATATTCCCTTGCCAGTCTGAGTCTAGACAAACCACTTGTGCTTGATGCGGTGGTAGGTTCTTAACCAATTTTTCTTGGGTTAATAATACTGGTGTCTGGGTATCTTCTAAGATGAAGGCTAAACGCTCTGGGGGATACGCGGGATCTAAAGGCACATAAGCGCCCCCAGCTTTGAGAATACCCAGTATTCCTACGATCATCTCCAAGGAGCGTTCCAGGCAAATCCCCACAAGTACTTCAGGCCCAACACCTAAAGCACGTAGGTAGTGCGCTAGTTGATTCGCCTGTTTGTTTAACTGCTGATAAGTAAGTTGTATATCTTCAAAGACTACAGCAATAGATTCAGGCGATCGCTCAACTTGCATCTCAAATATCTGATGGATGCACTGACCTTGACGATCGGCTGCTTGGGTGTTCTTCCATTCCTGTAGAACTTGAGTGCCGATAATGTGAGTGAAGCTATTTAACTGAGTATTTTGCTTATACTCTGAAGTCTCGCTATTTATCTGCATTTTTTATCTATCAGCTCCATCAGGAAATAGGATTTTATTAATTTATTTACTATCGTAATACGCGAAACTGGACATTAACTTTCTCAGGATAGAAGCTTAAGGCTACATAAACAAAGCCTAGCTGGTCTTAAGAGCGTGATGGTAAGCGAACGGCTTCTGCTTTACAGTACCCAGGATAATACATACATTTTCAAAAATAGTTAGTATTTATAGAGTTGTCACTAATCTATTAGATCGTTTTATGCTTAATATAAATAAATACAATATGTTTACGCAATATCTTATTTTTCCAATAAGACTTTCAAATCAAAAAATACATTACTGCATTGCTGAGTTACGCCCATAGAGAAACATTTGTATTTACAGCTTGACTTTAGTTGACAGATTTTTTTGATTTATATACATAATATTTTAGTTAGCTATAAACATAGTGCTGACAAGAATTTATCCTTTTTTCTTAAAATTTACTTGATGAAAAAATAATTATTACCGAATCTTCATGGTGTTTGTTTATATGTAAAAATCGTGTAAAGTCATAATTATGATTTGCTTAAGTAATTGAGTAGGTTGCAAAGATAATTGCTACTATGCAAATGAAGTCTACTTACACAAAAAGCAGAATAATCAAGGATTTAAAGCCCGTATGGGAGGGTTTGTCCCATTAGCCAAGGCTTTTAATTGTCGGGTTTAGTATGAAATTAGACATTTAAACAAGCTCAAAGTCTTCAGCTTTTGAGAGACAAGATTAAAGTTGCCTAAAATGTGAGTGATTTAGACACAGAAAATTTTATCAAAAAAATTGACTTTCTCGGATGGTAAAAATGTCTATAATGCAGACATGACAGAAATCTCCAGATATCAAACATTGTTGATATTACTTTGATACCTTAGAATTTATTTCTCATTAATCTGTAACCAATTCTCTAACAAATACTCATAAAACGAACGAAGTTCAACCATGATATCAACGACATCAACTTATGTAAATTTTTGTAACTATAGACAAATTTTTGATGCATTTTGTTATACGTTATGTATGTAAGTTTTGCTAATCAGTAATTATGCGTAAACAAACAGATAACTTCTAAGCACAACTGAGTTAGTATAGCTAAACATGCTACAGTAAGTTCAGAAAAAGTGCTATCCTAGCGAATAATAAAGTATAACTCTGCGATAGAAGTGTGGTAGTTCGGTTTAATTATTACGTACTTAACTTAAAAATCTCAATATTTTTACCTGAGCTACTTGCTTATTAACATCAGGAATCTATTCAACCATAAGTAAACTCACCAACAAATCCTTCTTTAGCACCTAAAGCTCAAATTTTCCAGACTAAACCGAATTATACCCTGTAACAAAAACTAAGTACCTGGGTAATAAACGTACTCAAGCCAACTCTGAGAAAATGTTTTTGATCGAGAACTGTAAAGTTACTCTGAAGGACAAAATCCTTAACATAGCAAAAATGTGAGATACCCAACTTTTTTTATATAAAATTCAATCAATCTTTAACTACACCAAGTGTTGCTAACTATGAGTAATCAAAGCATTACAACAAATAAATTCAGTGAAGTACCTTTGGATTTACGCGCATCTTCATTTGTCAGAGTCCGCAAGGGTTCCTGGTGGTTAAGATTAACAACATTGTTTTTAGTAGACTATACTCTTTTATCCTTAGCATGGATTTTAGCCGGATATCAGTCTTCTTATAATAATTTTACTTGGTATATACCGAGTAATTATTTACCTATTTTAATAACTATTGGCATTCAAATAGGATCGTTAGCTGTCGAAGGTATTTATCGAGAAGGTCAAAAACGCTATGACTATCTTAATATTATAAAATCGCTGACTTTTGCTCATGGATTAATACTCCTTGTTTGTTTTTTGTACAAACCAGTAGTTGATATTACACGTCCAAACTTAATATTATTCTCTTGGTTACTAAGCATATTTTTTATTTGTAGCGGTAGATATGCTGTTAACCTTACTCTTGAATATCTGCGGAAGCAGAAAAAAATAGTTCGTTCTTCTGTTTTCATTATTTGTGATTCTCAAGATCATGAGCAAATCGCTAGCTTTATAAAAAAAGAGAAGCATTACATTGTATCTGGAACAGCTAATGCTAGCTCATTAGACAGATATCAACGTCAAAAAACATTGAGTCAACTTAATGAATTGGGTGTAACAGAAGTTTTTATCTCTTGGGATGCTCTAAAAAATAGAATGTTTTTATGCTGGTTATTTCAAGCCTCTGGCATCCAAGTACATATTTTACCGATGGAATTAAAACCAATTTATAGAAATGTAGAATTTAGTAAAATAGGAGGAATGCCTTGTCTAAATTTAGATTGCCCGATAATTACAGGTAAAGATTTTTGGATAAAGCGTAGTTGTGATTTCTGTTTTGCAACTTTGTTTGTAATGTTTTTATTTCCTGTTTATGTAGCTATAGCTATAGCTATCAAACTGGACTCTCCTGGCACAGTATTTTATAGGCAAACTCGTATAGGCTTACATGGGCAACAGTTTAAAGTATGGAAATTTCGAACTATGAGGTCTGATGCAGAAAAATTGCAGAAAGAACTAGAAGCTTTAAATGAAACGAAAGATGGAATTATCTTTAAAATTAAAGACGACCCTCGGATTACCCGTGTTGGAAAATTTCTCCGTCGTTACAGCTTAGACGAATTACCCCAACTTTTTAACGTTATCCTTGGAGAAATGAGCATAGTCGGCCCTCGCCCTTTACCTACTAGAGACGTAGATAAGTTTTCTGAACATCATTTTATTCGGCATGAAGTTTTACCTGGTATTACAGGTCTTTGGCAAGTCTCAGGTCGCTCAGATATTGTAGATTTTGAACAAGTTATAAATCTTGATCTGAACTACATTGAAAATTGGTCGCTTGGTTTAGACTTTGAAATTCTGCTCAAAACAGTTATGGTAGTTTTGAAAAAAGAAGGTGCTTACTAAGGTCAGAAAAACAAAATCATAGTGGAAACTAGATAATTATAGTCGTTTATGTATAGATGCAAATATTACAATTCACACTATAATTTTTATCTAGTTAAATTTAGATTTTTCTACTTTACTGTAGTGATTAGTTAAATGACAATGACAGAATTTCGTTTTGGTGATTCAAAATGAACTGATTAAGCTTAATTAAAAATTTTAGAATGGTAGAAAAGTATAAATTCATAAGTAATTCTATCTCAATGATAGTTAATCGATTAGCACAAAGCATTACAGCTTTCGTACTAACCTCTGCCATTGCTCGTACTCTGGGAGCTGAAGCCTTAGGACAGTATCTACTAGCGTATAGTTACTACTTCATATTTGTGGGCATTGCTTCACAAGGTCTAAAGACATTGTTTACTAGAGAACTAGCCCGTGAGCCAGAAAGAACACCAGTTTATTTAATGAGTGGTACCTGGCTGCAATTAATATTTAGTTTCTTCAGTTATGGGGCGTTGGTGATTGTAGTTTTTTTACTTCCCTATAGTTCCAAAACATCGACTATTTGCTACATCATGGGCTTGACGATAATTCCTTTTGCACTTTCTAACATCACGGAGGCGGTTTTTCAAGCCCAAGAAAAGATGCATTTGATTGCCATCGCTACAGTCCCGGTGTATATCCTACGCATCATAATAATGATCTGGGCGATGCGACTAAAATACGGAATTGAATATCTGGGGTGGATTTTATGTTTTTCAGAAACACTAATTTTGGTCATTGAATGGATTTTTATCACACGTTTCGTCAAAATACAATGGCAAGTTGATGGTAATTTTATATTTCATACAATCAAAATTGCACGGACATTTTTTGCTATTGAAGCAATAGCTGTAGTTAGTGGTAGAATTCAAATTTTGATTCTTTCCTTATTAGGAAATGAGTTTTTAGTAGGGCTATTTGGTGGGATAGCACAATTGCTACAACCATTTTTAATTATTGCTAATAGTACAACTTTAGCAATGTTCCCTAGACTTTCAAAAGCCGTAGCTCAAGGACGCGAGCAGCAGAGGCGGATCACTGAGAACATGATTGAAATCCTATTAATGATGGCATTACCATTATTTCTTGGGCTGTTATTTTTTGGCAAAGATTTACTAGTTTTTGTTTACGATCCTAGCTTTGCTCAGGCAAATTTAGCTCTTAGCTTAAGTGCTGTATCATTGATTTTATTGCCCTTTATACGCTCATTATCCTATCTACTTGTAGCTAATGGTTTCGAGATAGTGAACCTGCGTGAAGTAGTTATTACCACTACATTAGGAAGTTTAATTGGTGTGGCATTAGTTTCACAATATCAGTTACTAGGTGCAGCTTTCATGGCATTATTAATGACTATTATTGGTTTTATCCAGTATATTTACTTCACTTATACTCGCTTATTCTCATTAAATTTATGGCGAATTATATGTCGACCTTTACTCATAAGCCTTTTAATGGTACCTATATTTATCTTATTGCAAAAATTTAGCTTAAATTTTATATTCACTTTACTTATAGCAACTGGTGTATATAGTTTATTTATGATTTATCTAGGTATTCGTGCGTTTGGTGGGTTTCGTTTTTTGTGGATGAAATTTTTAAGAGAATCATAATTGTTTTAATTTGAGATTTTACCAATAATTCATGCAAACTTGTTGAGTAAAGAATTTACGTAAGAATATAATTTTAACTTATGATTAAAGTTGCTCTATTACATTTTTGCTTTGAAGATTACACAATAGAATTAGCAAATCATCTAGTTAAATATGTTGATTTAACGCTAATTCATCCAGAAAAAGTCTCCAAAGTCTGTAGCAATGTTCTTGATTCCAATATTCGTGTCATTAGCTTTCAAAAACCACGGATTCGTGACCCGCGCAACCTATTGTCTATGAGCAGTATGATGCGGATCATTAAAGATATAGAGCCAGATATTTTGCATGTACAAGAAACTAACGATCCTTGGTACGATTGGACTTTGTTGCTCAATAAGATGCCACCATTGGTGACAACTATCCATGATATATTCCGTCACCCAGGAGATAATATAACTGTATTTGGTTCCGAGTATAGCAGACGTATTGGCTTCTACCGTTCCCAACAATTGATTGTTCATACTCATCAACTCAAAAAAATTCTCATTGAACAATTTCGTATACCTCAAGAGCGAGTCAATATTCTACCTCATGGAGAACTTGGTAGTTTGTATCAGCGTCGCGGTGGTCAAAATATTCAAGTCCGTGAACCATATACTTTGCTATTCTTTGGCCGTATATTGCCTTATAAGGGATTGAAATATTTGCTTGAGGCTATGCCATTAATTGCTGAATCCATACCTGAAGTCAAGCTGATTATTGCTGGAAGAGGAGAAAACATAAGGCACTATTTCCCTAATGGTTATGATGAAAAACGCTATGAGATTATCAATGATTTTATCCCCCTTGAAGAAGTAGGTAATCTATTTCAACGCAGCACAGTAACAGTTTTGCCATACATCGAAGCATCTCAAAGTGGTGTAGCAGCTTTATCTTATGGAATGGGAACGCTGGTTGTAGCTTCTGATGTGGGGGGATTGAGTGAGATAGTTCAGCATAAAAAAGATGGGTTGTTAGTTCCACACTGTGATGCTCGCTTACTAGCTGATGCGATAATTTGTTTGCTAAACGATCGCGACTTGCAAAAACAGATGCAAACTGCGGCACTTGCTCGTTGCCAACAAGATTTAAATTGGTCAAATATTGCCGCTCAAACAGCCCAAATTTATCAAAGAGAAATAAATATGCAAAATAAATATTAGTTAATTTATGAAAAAACTACTAATTTTTGCCGAACAGGGATTCACAGTTGCAGCCTTGCTGATGTATTCAGGGGCAATCTTTGCAGTCCTGCTGTCAGGAGGAGCAGGACAGAATGAATCGATAGAATATGATGGCTCCCTGATTCGGATTATTTTTTTCTTATTATACACAGTTACCTTCTTACTACTAGTTTTACGTTGGAAGAAAACTCTTTATTTCCTAGTCTTACAAAAAGACCTTCTTCTTTATTCTTTAATAATATTGACAGCTGTTTCTATTACTTGGTCTTTTGCACCGTCAACAACATTAAAAAATAGTTTTACCCTGATTAATTCAAGTTTATTTGGTGTTTATTTTGCTTCTCGATATAGTTTAAAACAACAATTAAATTTACTTGCTTTAACTTTTGGAATTGTTATAGTACTGAGTTTTGTTTTTGCTTTAGCCCTGCCTAAATACGGGATACAAAGCGATCTTGGTAGCCCAAAGTGGCGTGGAGTATTCACACACAAAAACGGACTTGGAGCTAGGATGGTGACTAGTAGTATAATATTTTTTATGCTTGGCTATCAAACTCAAAGACGTAGTTGGCTTTTCTGGGGTGGGTTTAGCTTATCAATATTACTTTTAATACTTGCCGCTTCTACCTCATCTCTAGTTAATCTATTAATTATAATATTGGCCTTTTTTGCTTTTCAAATTTGGCGTTGGTCATATAGATTAATGATACCAACCCTAATACTTATGGCAACCATCAGCCAAAGTTTATATTTTTGGTTGTCTAATGATGCTGATGTCCTATTTAGCTCGATTGGTAAAGATGCGACACTGACTGGTCGAACAGACTTATGGCCACTAGTAATGGATATGATTTGGAAACATCCTTGGCTTGGTTATGGTTATGGCGGATTCTGGCAAGGATGGGATGGTGAATCTGCCTATATTTGGCGTATAGTTGGATGGATGCCAGGCCATCCACACAACGGTTATCTAGCTCTTTGGCTTGATTTAGGGCTTTTAGGTTTAGGGTTATTCTTTTTAGGGTTTTGGCGCAGTTATCTGCAAGGATTAGCTTGGGTACGCAGTAGTAAAACAGCATTAGATATGTGGCCCATTATACACATGACATATATAGCTTTAGCTAGCCTTACAGAATCTTCTTTGCTGGAATCTAATAGTTTGACTTGGATGCTCTATGTGGCCGCATGTTTATCAGTGAGAACGACACATAAAATAAAAATAAAATCATTAAAAAATGCATTGAGAGCATAGAACTTACCAAAATGCTCTAAAGCCATTGTTTTTGTGATAGTTATTCAGAATATACCAATTTTGGTATCACAGGTTTGTGAGCGGTGCAAAGGTATTATCTGACAACAATAGTTCAACATCAGGAGATGTAAAAATAATCATATTTTGATAAGATTTCATGGGATTATTTTAATTATGGAAGAAGATTAAAATGAGCAACTCTAATTCTTTGGTTGATATATTAACTAAGGATAGGCCGGTTCTTGAAAAAATACAGCCTATTTCTCCCTCTAAAAGTCTCAAGATTATCCTGTTAGGCCCTAGCTTACTCCAGCAGGGTGGCATTTCCAATTACGAAAAGCTTTTTTTGGAGTATGCTCCTTCTGAAGTCGATATATGTCATATTGTCACTCACGAAGAAGGCAATATAGCAATTAAGGTCATAGTTTTTTTAAAAGCTGTATGGAAGTTTCTGTGGATCTTACAAAGAGAAGAAGTTGATATTGTTCAACTTGAAATTTCACAGCGCGGCAGTATTTTACGACAAGGAATTATGACATTTTTAGCTTGGGTCTTTCAGAAGCCTATAATCTTACATGCTCATGGTAGTCAATTTCATGTTTTCTACGCTGGATTGGCGAAATGGATGCAGCAACTGCTAAGTTGGGTATTTTGCAAGTGTCAACGCTTAATTGTTTTATCAGAAAGTTGGAAAACTTTTTACATAGAACATCTTGGTCTTAAACCCGAGCAAGTTGTGGTTTTTTATAATCCAGTCAAAGTTCCTGATGAAGTCCCACAACGTTCATTATCTGAATTATCTGAAAAAATAAACTTACTTTTTTTAGGAAGAATTGGTCAACGGAAAGGAGCATTTGATTTGATAAAAGCCTTTTCTCTTTTGCCTATTGAATATAAAACAAGATCGAGTTTGATTATGGCGGGGGATGGAGAAATAGAACAAGCAGGCAATTTAGTTAAAACTCTAAATCTAGAAAATTATATAAAACTACCTGGCTGGATAGGGTCAGATAAACGTGATATTCTGTTAACTCAAGCAGATGTTTTTGTCTTGCCTTCTTACAATGAGGGTCTCCCATTAGCAATGCTTGAAGCAATGGCTTGGGAATTACCAGTCATAGTTACACCAGTAGGAGGTATCCCTGAGATAGTTAGTCAATGTGAAAATGGATTAATAGTTAATCCAGGAAATATTGAGGAATTATCAGATGCTATGAAGTCTTTAATTGAAAATGAGTCTTTGAGACTTTCTTTAGGAACGAAGGCGAGAACAAGTGTTATTCCTCTAGATATAAGAAAACATTGGGTTGATTGTATGGATTTATATTACTCAGTATTAAATTGAATGGGCTAGAAGAAAAGCGTCTTATTGGCTTGTTTTGTAATTCATGTAAAGAATAACAACTGGATAGAACTGGATAGATATGAAAATTAGCATTTTTGGTTTGGGATATGTCGGTGCAGTAACAGCAGCTTGCTTGGCACGAGACGGACATGAAGTAATTGGCGTAGATGTAAATCCCGATAAAGTAGATTTGATCGCCAAAGGAGAGTCGCCCATTGTAGAGCCAGGGTTGAGTCAATTGCTGATTGATGGAGTTGCAGCTAAATTAATCACAGCTACTACAGATACTGAAGTGGCAGTGCTAGCATCAAATATTTCTCTGATTAGTGTTGGTACGCCTCCAATAGAGAGAGGAGAACCCGATCTTACTTATGTTTGGAATGTGTGCAAACAAATTGCCAAAGCAGCTAGCCATAAGACTGAAAGCCATGTAGTTGTTTTGCGTAGCACTGTTCCCCCAGGAACTTTAGAAAAGTGTCAGAATCTCATAGATAGTATTACAGGTAATAACTCTATACATCTGGCATTTAACCCAGAGTTTTTACGCGAAGGTTCGGCTATCAAAGATTACGATCAACCACCTTACACTATTATTGGTACTGAATCTCCTGTGGCAGAAGCAGCAGTACGACAGATGTATGCGACAGTAGATGCACCGTTCACTGTAGTAAAACCATCTGTGGCTGAAATGGTTAAATATGTAGCCAATTGCTGGCACGCAGCCAAAGTGGGCTTTGCTAATGAAATCGGACGAGTAGCCAAAGCTTTTGGTGTAGATGGACGGGAAGTAATGAACATCATTGTACAGGACACAAAGTTAAATATTTCCCCTGTGTACATGCGTCCTGGATTTGCCTACGGTGGTTCCTGTCTGCCCAAAGATTTGAGTGCTTTGCTTTACCACGCACGAAATATGGATGTACCAGTCCCTCTATTAAATGCCCTCCCAACCACTAACAGCGTTCAAGTCGATTTGGCTGCCCAGCAGGTATTACGCCTGGGAGTAAGACAGATTGCTGTTTTGGGATTGGCATTCAAACCAGGTACAGATGATTTAAGAGAAAGTCCCGCAGTACTGCTAGTCAAACGGTTGATTGGAGAAGGCTGCCAGGTAAAAATCTATGACCCGGCTGTGTATGAAGCTCGATTAATGGGAACCAACCTTGCTTATATACAGAGTAATCTCCCTCATTTTGAAGGTTTGCTAGTGCCAAATTCCCAGCAAGCTTTGGAGGGAGCAGAGCTTGCGGTAGTTACCCATGCTACACCAGAGTTTCACCAAGTACTACTTGATGCCCCGAAAGAAATGCAAATTTTGGATCTAGCCGGGGTCTTTAATCAAACATCTAAGGAGTTAGGTTATCATGGCATCGCATGGTAGTAGGGTACTGATTATTGTCGAAAACCTTCCACTTCCCTTTGATAGACGTGTATGGATGGAAGCCACCACCCTAATAAAAGCTGGGTATGAAGTTTCGGTGATTTGTCCTAAAGGTAAAGGCTTTGAACAAGAATACGAGGTAATCGATGGCGTTCATATTTATCGCCACGACATGCCACCGGATATCAGTTCGGTTTCAGGATATTTACGGGAGTATGCTACAGCCGTTTTTTGGGAGTTTCGTCTTGCTCATCGGGTGTGGCAAGAGCGGGGTTTTGATATTGTCCACATTTGCAATCCTCCAGATTTACTGTTTTTGGTGGCAGGATGGTTCAAGTTTTTCAAGGGTGTAAGAGTCATATTTGACCACCATGATATTAATCTGGAGATGTACGAAGCTAAGTATGGAAGGCGAGACATTTTTTATTATGGACTCTCATTAGTTGAGCGATTGACCTTTGCCACAGCAGACGTAGTTATCTCAACAAATGAATCTTACCTCTCAGTTGCACTTACCCGTGGAGGCAAGAGTCCAGAGGATGTCTTTGTTGTTCGTAGTGGGCCTGACCTTTCCCGTTTTCAACCTGTACCACCCAACCCAGACTACCGTAAAGGTCGAAAGTATCTGGTCGGCTATGTTGGTGTTATGGGAGAACCAGAGGGAATCGATTATCTGCTGCAATCGGTACGCTACATTGTCTATGAAAAGAAATGCCAGGATATTCACTTTATGCTCATCGGTAGTGGACCGATGTTTGAGAAACTTCAGGCACTATCTGAAGAGTTAGGAGTTAAGGAGTTTGTAGAATTTACCGGGCGTATTCCTGATAATGAACTTTTGGCACGACTTTCTAGCTGTGATATATGTGCCAATCCAGATAAAAAAATGCCCTACAACGATCGCTCGACTATGAATAAGATCATGGAGTACATGGCAATGGGAAAACCCATTGTTCAGTTTGATCTTTTGGAAGGAAGGCGATCGGCGGAAGGAGCATCTGTTTATGCTAAAGGCAATGATGTGGTGGATTTTGCCGAGAATATTCTTGAACTTCTAGAGGATACTGAACGCCGACAAAAAATGGGAGAGCTAGGTAGACAAAGAATGGAGGATAAACTAGAGTGGCGACATCAAGTACCTAAGCTCTTAGAGGCTTATGAGAAAGCCTGGCAACATAAGTAGCAACACGGCAGATGGAAATATCGTGAAAATACACTTGGAACAAGGTTTCAGATATTTATCTGACGATAGTAATAGAAGACCACTAAGTATATCGGCGTAAATATTTGTAGTTGCAATAAGGTAGAAAGAGGATTTTAGCCAAGTTTATCTTTCTTCATATAATTTTATATTGTGCCAACTTACTTAGATAACAGGTTTTTTCCTGAAATTTGTTTGGATTGGCACTCTTTTATTACTATCGTTAGATAATCTTGAAACTGGAGTTTATGTATGCTTGATTCCAAACAAGAATTTTGAGAATACAGCCAAGAACACTCAATATCTCACCATACTTTGATGAAAGAGAGTTAATGGAAGCAAAAATCAGCATTAACTAGTATTGTATGTACTTTTAATTATGCTCCTCAAGACTCCTAAGTATTAGCTATCAGATTCCAGAAACCGAAGCCTGGAAACGATTTCAGGTTTTTAGAGTTAAATAGTCTATACTATATGTCATATTGTAAAATAGTATCACTCTTAGTTAATAGGTGTGCTTTGTCGCTACTCTAAGTAGAGCAATATTGAGTTTCTTGCTTAAAACCTGTACTTTTGAAGATTTATCTCAGAAAAATCTATGGAATCTAGAGAATCTATTGATTTAGACCTTAATCGTTACCTATTGATATTGAAACGATGGTGGATACCGGCTGTCGGTATCTTTGTGGGTACAGTTATGCTGAGTGCTATATCCACAACATTTATGAAGCCATCTTATGAAGCCGAAGGAAAACTTTTATTCAGAGTTCCCTCTTTTAAAGTAGCAGGAAGTAATCTTTCCCCTGGTTCCTCTGAAGGAGGAGACTCAGGAGATTTAAAAGCTTTGGTCGCAACTCAAAATCCTGTAAGCACTCAGATAGAAGTTATTACTTCTCCTAGCTTATTGCAGCGGGCAATAGACAAACTAAAACTCAAAGATAAAGAAGATAAACCTCTGGAAGTACAAGCGCTACAAAAATCGCTAACTCTAAAAATTGTTGGTGGGACAGATGTATTGAAAATTACCTATAGCAGCCATGACCCAGAAGAAGCAGCAGCAGTGGTCAACACAGTGATGAATTTGTATTTAGAAAATGATATTCTGACAAATCGCTCTGAGGCAGCAGCAACTCGTCAATTTATGGCCAAGCAGCTTCCTAAAACTCAAGCTGCTGTTAACAATGCGGAAGTAGCGCTACGTATATTTAAACAAAAGCATCAGATTGCAGATTTATCAGAGGAGACAAAGTCAGCTGTTGCAACTATTGGAAATCTAGACAATGAAATGAATACTGTCAAGGCTCAACTGGATGAGATAAACGCCCAAACCAATGAACTGCGCCAAAAAGTAGAGCTAAATTCTCAGCAAGCGATCGCTGTCAGTGCCTTAAGTCAGTCACCTGCTGTACAGGGAGTTCTTGTACAACTTCAAGAAACCGATCGGCAGTTAGCGATTGAGCGCAGCCGTTTCCTAGATGACAATCCTGTAATTATTAACCTAGAAGCAAAAAAAGCTAATTTAAAATCTCTCCTGCAACAGCAAATTGGTCAGACTATTGGCAATCAGACACAAGTTCCGCAGAGCTTATTGCAGATTGGAGAACTTAGACAAGGTTTGATACAAAACTTTTTGCAGTCAGAAATACAGCGATTTGGGTTAACAAAAAGACTCTCGTCTCTATATAATTCTCGTTCTAGCTACGAACAACGGGTGAAACTCATACCCCAGTTGGCACAAAATCAGCGGGAGTTAGAACGCAAAGTTGAAGTCGCAGAATCGACCTATCAAACTCTGTTGAAAAAGGTTCAAGAATTACAATTAGTTGAGAACACAAATACAGCCAGTTCTCGGATTATTGCTCAGGCTTTAGTGCCTAAAGATCCGATAGTAGTCAAGAAAATAATTGTTTTGGTGCTAGGAGTTATGTTCGGTTTGTTTTTTGCCACCACAACTGTGCTATTCCTAGCTATGAGAGATAAATCTCTAAAAACACTTAGAGAAGTTAGAGATGTATTTGGATATACTTTGCTGGGAATTGTTCCTTTGTCTGTTAAAAAGGTTCGCTCCCGTTACTCAAATTTAGAATTACCAACTCAAACAGTTGCCGTGAGAGATACGCCCTACTCTTTAACGAGCGAAATGTACCGAATGATTCAAGCTAATCTGAAATTTCTGAGTTCAGATAAAGCACTCAAAACTATTGTGGTAACTAGCGCAGTTCCTAAAGAAGGCAAGTCTACAGTTTCAGCTAATTTGGCTGCTGCGATCGCTCAACTAGGACGTCAAGTTTTACTAATTGATGCAGATATGCGAGTTCCTTCTCAGCATCATTTCTGGCAACTAAGCAATGCAGTCGGTTTAAGTGAGGTTCTTGTAGGTCAAGTTGAATTTAATATGGCTATATCTAAGGTAATGGATAACCTTGATGTTTTAACTGCTGGAGTCAGACCTCCCAACCCACTTGCTTTGCTTGACTCGAAACGGATGGCATCACTAATTGAAAATTCTTCATCTCAACATAACTATGATGTTGTAATTATTGATGCTCCTCCACTCCTTTTAGCAGCCGATGCTTTGACTTTAAGTCAAATGACTGATGGGATTTTATTAGTAGCCAGACCTGGAGTGATTGATTCTAACAGTGCTGCTGCTGCCCAAGAAATGCTAGAGAGATCCAGTTACAACGTCTTAGGTTTAGTTGTGAATGGTATCATTGATAAAAATGAATCTAGTAGTTATTTCAACTATGCTAAAGAATACTTTACTCATCAAGATTTGACAAAAGAGGTAAAGCCACAAAAACGTATTCCTGACAAAAGCTCTGTATAAATTAGAGTTTTGTCTCACAAGTTAACTTAACAGCATAACTGCTATATCATGTCTGTTTAATTAGCTACAAAATAATAAGCCTGCTAAGGCAGGCTTATTATTTTGTGTAACCCTAACTTCAGTCTGACGCAAGTATGAGCAGGTAGCAATAGATATTATACTTACTGATATTCGTATGCTCCAATATCATATCTACCACCAGCAGGACGGGGTTTGTCTGCATAATCAGTTTTTAACCCATTCCAATTGTAACCCCTGTTGATCGCTGGACTCGTTGCTTTGAGTCTAAAGTCACCACTTGAAGCATCTACAAACTGTGGGTCTCCTATAACATCGTTAGGCCCCATCGCACCAACCACTGCACCGTTAGTGTACAGATTATAGTTATAGGTAACATTGGTATTCATGTAGCTGCTGTTAGCATTTTTTCCAGCAACACCATAAATAATGTTATTGAAAATATTGACATCCGATGCATAGCCAGCATAGAGTTGCCCTTTCTTTGATAGCTCTGGGCTTTGCTGATTTAAATAAACCGTGTTGTTGACAATATCGATATGCTCACTCTCATGAGCATGAATACCCGAACCACCATTTTTGTATGAGATATTGTTTGCAATTAAAGTCCGTCCTTTATATGCACCATTAGGACCACTTTTTAACTCATCCATAATAATGCCATTCCCGTCTGTGATCCTGCCGACTTGAATCCAGGGAACGTACATACGATTGTTGTAGACCTTGTTGTTGGTAACAAACATTTTGTATCCTTGGTTATTGTCAGTATTCCGATTCTTCAAGAACGAAATGCCACTGCCACCATAGATACCATACCAGGCGTTATTATACACAGTGTTATTATCCACTTTCACATAATCAGCCGCGATTACTGAGATACCTCCTCCTCCACAGTCATGCACTTTGTTGTTCAAAATATTTATGTGATGAACATAACTACTGCGTCCCTCAATGCTTATGCAGGTTCCATTTGTAAGGCGATTTGATGTGTTAGTCTTCTGACTTAACGCATAAGCAAGGGTGATATTGGCATTGTTCCCGACGATCTCTAGACCGTCGATCTCAATATATGAAACTCCATTTGAAAACCCGATACCACTCCATGTGTTGTGTTGAATCTTTGGAAAATGTCCAGGATATGCTTTATACGTAATCCAGGCATTAGCAGTTCCAGAACGTTTAATACTTAGGGCACTCCCCGCTTGTCCTGAATTTGTGTACACTCCATTCATAATAAATACTGTGTCGCCAGGGTTAGTCAGGTCTGCTGCCCTTTGAATTGTCTTAAACGCATCGTCTTCATCGCGTCCGCTATTTTTGTCGCTTCCGGTACCGCTAACATAGTATTTTGTCGCAGGAGCTGCGCTGATTAACTTGCGGCTGGGCAGTGATGTTTCCGGAACAAGCGATGACTGACGAACGTCTTTAAATAAATACTCTGTTATCTTCTCTCCTTGAGCCAGACCTGTTAAGGCCCAGGGAAGTACAAGAGATGCGCTCAAACTGAGAAAACCGAAACCATGAATCATCATAGGGAAAAATAGGGAAAATAGGGTATGTTGCGAAAAACTGAATCGTCAACGGTCAGTAGCTCTAGCCTTAGTAAGTAACTCAGTATTGGAGACAGTCGTATAACTGCCATTTGTAAGTTTATACACGGTTTCCCAGGTTTACACCTGAGAATTTCCACGTAAATATGGCGGAAACGCCTTTTGAGCTTGTGTTCCAAAAATGTGCATATATCTAGTAAAAGTACTGAAGAAAAATTATCAGTATCCAGAGCTACTCCATTAATGGACACCAAGCAACCGTACAAATGGCATCATTTCCAATTCGACATCATTCTACTGTGTATACGCAGTCTCTGCGGTTAAGATAGTAAATCTGTCATCAATTAGTTAATTTACTTAAATAATTCTTATGATAATAAGAATCATAAAATGAGAGTAAATGAGGTATAGAGCACAATATATCCCCTGCGACCTCTAAACTATTCTCATTATCATAAGAATCAGAGTAGCCAAAACAAAGTTTGAAAAAGCCTCTCAATAGCAGATTATGAATTCCCAGTAAAATTGTTATGTGTATAGCACTTGTCAATTGGTAATATTACTGATAAATATTCTAAAATTAGTACAAGAAAGACTATTTTTAAGTAAGTGAGCGCCCAAACTAAGCCACTTATGTAGTTCTCTACCCTAATATTGTCTTATCCTGTGGTCGAGCGATGTCTAGCTTGCTTGTCCGTAAGAGTACGAGAACTGCTTAGAATTTTTTTGGAATAAGAGACGGCTTCCTGTAGCCTGCTTCTCTGTAAAAATATGACTCTACACATTTATAAACGCATCATTATTTATTCTTGCCCTCAAAAGGCAGTACAAGAGTGAATTTAATAGTCCCATTTCCCATTATCTATAAGTTGTTTCTTATAGCAATCCGAATTAAATCGTGAGGAGATGCAGAGAGCAAAAGTACGTAGTTATAAGTTTTTTTAGCTTTTTTATTTCTAATCAATAATTAAATAGGGCTATAAGCTGTCGGGTATCTAAATTGTACTTTTTGGACTTTGAAAACCTTACTGTAAGGTTTTCAGCTTGAAAAATTAAATGTGTCTTTGCTTATTAAATCTTGACTATTAAGCTTTGACTCATAGATAGTATAATTTTGGGGACGCAAAGGGTTTATCAACGCCCCCAATATTCACATCTGTATCTTAAACTAGAGTCCGAACAAGTTCAGAAGATTAAGGATAATCCCTAGAGGCCCAGTTATAGTGTTAACGGTATCACCAGTTTGAGCGGCACCAGAGCGGTTGACTACCACAACATCATTATTACGAAGTATAGGATTAGTTTGCTCATTAATCCCAGCCGAGAAATCTATTTTTACTATACGTTTAGTGACAGAACCGTTAGGGTTGAGGCGAATCAAATCGACAGCTTTACTACTAGCTCTGGCATCATTAAATCCGCCAGCTGCGAGTATAGCTTGATTTAAAGAGCTATTCGGCTGAACGTCTGTTAATCCTGGTTTTTTAACTTCACCTACTACACCAACTTGAATGCGTGTAGGAGACAAAGTGGTAGTAGCTAATTGAGTAGCTTCTGCGGGGTTAATTTCAGTAGCTGTCGGAATAACAATCGTATCTCCGTCTTGCACGATGATGTCTTGATTAGCATCACCACTCTGCAATAATTGCCAAAGGTTAATATCTATAGATTGTTCTGAGCCAGTTCTTGTAGGTCGGCGTAACTTAAGACTACGAACATCAGCCTGTGATGTAATTCCCCCAGCTAGTTGAATTACCCGCGTCACATTTGGCAGACCTGTGGGAGTGGAAGTGCCACTATTTGCGCCCCCCTGGGTATCTGTGTTACCTGGAGTGACAAGATACGAACCGGGACGGTTAACTTCACCAATAATTGTTACTGTGCGGGGTGTGGTTTGGCTGGCAGCAAAGTTAGATGCAAATATATTTCGGGATTCTGCGATGTTGAAGTTGGTAGCAGTTGGCACAACTATGGTGTCTCCATCGCGCAAGGTAATATCTTGTGTTAACCTGCCTGTTTGGATGAGTTCCTTCAAATTAACAGTAACAGTTTGCTCTGAAGAAGGTCCTATTTTACGCCGTAATTGAACTTGGGTAACATCCGCAGCTAGGGTTACTCCCTGCGCTGTTGTCAATGCGGCTAATACAGTCGGGTATTGTACACCTGGATTGTTCCCTGCTCCTCCGCTCAAGTTCAGGGTGTAAGCTCCTGGACGTGTCACCTCTCCAGCAACGAATATGTTAATGGGACGAGGCGATAACAAATTGACTGAGATTAAGGGACGTTTAAGGAAGCGAGCATATCTTCTGGCAACTTCATCGGAAGCTTGTTCAGTTGTTAGTCCTAGAACTGATACACTGCCAATTAAAGGTAGGTTTATTGCTCCACCTGGAGGAACTTGATATTCACCTGTATATTCAGGTACTTCAAATACATTTACACGGATGAGATCGCCGCCTCCTAATAAATAATTAGTATCTAATTGTGTTTGTGTGCTTGGTGATTGTGTAGTTGGTGGTAGTGGTTGCCCTTGAGCTAGACTCACAAATGGCACAACGACATTGACAGCACTTAAGAAAGCTACACCCACAACTGGCTGAGTTAAAAATTTAAACAAACTTGTGTTAAGCATATTTACCTGATATTTTGAAACTACGATCAATAAAGTACTGTCTAAACATTTTTATTTTGACTATACCTAAGTATTCAAGTTCCCCGACACTCTTATTTTCCTCGAAAAGTGTAATTTTCCGGAGGAAATTTGTTTATATAATTTGAATTTTTAGTGAAGTTAATTTAAAGTTAAGCAAACTTGAATATAGGAATTATTACAAAACATTAGTAATTACGCAAATAAACGTAGTTTATACAAGAAATTCTCCGTTAACCAATAAAGTACTTACTAATAAAATTTGCTTGTCAATGTCAATTTGATGACATTTGAACTATAGATTAGAATTTGCTACTAATATCAAGATTACGAGCAAGTTCATTAAATAAATATAAATAACTTTAAAAAGATATCGGAATTTGGTTTTTTGTAGGTTTACTTGAAAAAGTAAACTCAAAAATGCAAAACCTTTGGATTTTTTTGCTCAAACGAGCTTACAACTTACCGCTTGGCAACGAAATTAATTAACTAAGTTATTGTTATTTTTTCTTTCGATTTGTTGAATAAAAAACTCTTCTAGGGAGTAACGCGACAAGTTCATGGCAATAATTTTACCTTCCATAAGACGAACACTAGCGAGGAAATCATAGTAATCGTCCTGTAGTGTACCTTGCCAGGAACCATCACGTTCAAATTTGAGAGTGGGTATCCATTTTTTAAGAATTTCCCAGTCACCACCTTGACCTTTTATGTGATATGTGTTGTTTACGCCTAAAAGTTCATTCAGGGAACCAGAGCAAATTAATTCACCTTGAGCGAGGATGGCAATGCGATCGCAAATCTGTTCTACTTCACTAAGAACGTGGCTGTTGAAAAAAATCGTCTTCCCAGCAGCTTTTAACGCCAGGATAATTTCCCGCATTTGGTAGCGTCCCACCGGATCGAGACCAGACATTGGTTCATCGAGAAAAACCAAATCTGGCTCGTTAATTAGCGCCTGTGCCATGCCAACACGCTGTAGCATTCCTTTTGAGTAGCGGCGTAGCAGCTTTTTACGAGCATCAGCTTGGGATAAACCCACTAATTCCAGCAGTTGGGGAATACGTTGGCGTTGGACACTTTGGGGAATTTGAAATAGTCCAGCAGCTAGCTGTAAAAATTCCCAGCCAGTGAGATAGTCATACAAATAGGGATTTTCTGGCAGATAGCCGATATGTTGTTTAACACTGCGATCGCCTATTGGCTTATCCAATAATAATCCCCGCCCAGAGGTGGGATTAATAATTCCCAGCAACAATTTTAAAAGGGTGGTTTTACCAGCACCGTTTGGCCCTAGCAAACCAAAGGTTTCGCCTTTGTAAACTGTTAAAGAACAGTTTTTGAGAGATACGACTTTTTGATTTAGCCAAAAGCCAGTGCGATAGACTTTTCGCAACTCAGAAGTTAGGACTACTGGCGGAGTTTCTGCCGTATTAAGTTGAGAATCAGGGTCATCTGCAACAGACTTCATCTCGGTTCAACCACTAATTACCAGCTTAGTATTAATTACAAGTTACCCAGTAGCCTGATAATAACCATCACCGAGCGGTGTGTCAATTATTGGGGATTGGGGATTGGGGGAATAACAAATGCTCCATGCTAAATGCCCCATTTGACTCGTTTTATAGAACGCCTTTAGAACTGGGAATTAAACCAGCACGACGGGGATCAATTTCTACCGCTAGTCGTGTTGCTCTTGCAAAGGCTTTAAATGTCGCCTCAATGATGTGATGGGAATTAATGCCATCCAATTGTCGAACATGCAGTGTCATTTGGCTATGGTTCGCGATCGCCACAAAGAATTCGCGCACAAGTTGGGTGTCATAAGTTCCTACACGCTGGGTAGGAATTTGCAAGCCGTAGCTGAGGTGAGGCCGTCCAGAAAAGTCTAGTGCTACCTGAACTAAGGCTTCATCCAATGGTGCAAGAAAATTACCAAAGCGGACAATACCTTTTCTGTCGCCTAGTGCTTGGTTGAAAGCTTGACCCAAGGTAATGCCTACATCTTCATTCGTGTGATGGTCATCAATTTCTAAGTCTCCCTTGGCTTGGACATCTATATCAATCAGTCCGTGGGAGGCAATTTGATGCAACATGTGATCCAAAAACGGAATGCCTGTTGCTGCTGTGCAAGTTCCTCTACCATCCAGGTTGATGGTAACTTCCACATCAGTTTCACCAGTGGTACGGTGAACAGTGGCAATTCGGGGAGTTTTTGTTGACTGGTCGTAATTTGAATTAACTTGACGATTGGTTGTTTGCATAGGGAATGGAAAGAGTTAGGAGTGAGGAGTTAGGAGTTAAAAATTCATAACTCATAACTCCTAACTTTATCGCGTCACATTCCCATAATTTCATATCCTGCATCTACATATAGAACTTGTCCGGTAATCCCACTGGACAAATCACTACACAAGAAAGCGGCAGTATTCCCCACTTCTAGCTGAGTGACGGTACGGCGTAGGGGAGCCACTTCTTCTACATGATGAATCATATCCAAAATCCCACCTACTGCTGAAGATGCCAAGGTGCGGATGGGGCCAGCGGAGATGGCATTGACGCGGATATTTTGCGGCCCTAGTTCAGCAGCTAGGTAACGCACACTCATTTCTAATCCTGCCTTGGCAACTCCCATAACGTTGTAGTTAGGGATTGCTCTAACACCACCTAAATATGTCAAGGTGACGATACTACCTCCCTCTGTCATCAAAGGTTTAGCTGCACCACTTAACTGCACCAGCGAGTAGGTACTGATTTCTAAGGCGGTGTTGAAGCCAGAACGAGAGGTTTGGCTAAAATCTCCAGTCAAATCGTCTTTGCTGGCAAAAGCCAAACAATGGATGAGGATGTCTAACTTCCCCCACTGTTCGCGGATTGTCTCAAAGGTAGATTGAATCTGCTCCTCATCTTGGACATTACAGGGAAGAAATAAGCTTGGGTTGAGGGGTTCTACCAACTCCGCAACTTTTTTCTCCATTTTGCCGCGTTCATCCGGCAGATAAGTAATACCCAGGTTTGCTCCGGCTTTATGCAGCTGTTGGGCGATGCCCCAGGCGATCGAGCGGTTATTGGCAATACCTGTAACAAGAGCATTTTTTCCAGTCAGATTCAGCATAGAAATTATTAATGCGATCGATCATTAGGAGCATACTAGAATCTGAGGCACGTTTTGTCTTTGTTTTATACAGGATTTGCAAAAATGAATATTGAGAAGGGTGTTTGCTGTGACAAAATTCTTGATTTTTCCTAAAGATTTTCTCAAGATATCTTTATTTGTTCTTTAAAAAACCCTTTTTAATACGGCTATTGGAACTACTTATAAACAATTAGTAGCTGAAAGGATCAACAATTATGTATCATTATAAACAAAGAGTTATGAAGTGATTTGTTTGAGTATAGGAAAGTACAGAAAGGTTGACGGTGCTTTATTCATTTTTCAGGTGTATTCTTAGGTAATCAGTTTTTGTTTTTCCGGCATTGGGTAGGGGAAGGGAGATGATCGTGACACAAGATAAAGCCCTAGCAAATGTATTTCGTCAGATGGCGACCGGGGCGTTTCCGCCAGTTGTGGAAACGTTTGAACGCAATAAAACGATCTTTTTTCCTGGCGATCCTGCCGAACGAGTTTATTTTCTTTTGAAAGGTGCTGTTAAGCTTTCTAGGGTGTACGAGGCAGGAGAGGAAATAACAGTAGCATTGCTTCGGGAAAATAGTGTTTTTGGTGTTTTGTCATTGCTGACAGGAAATAAGTCGGATAGGTTTTACCATTCGGTTGCATTTACGCCTGTGGAATTACTGTCAGCCCCAATTGAACAAGTAGAGCAAGCACTCAAGGAAAATCCAGAATTATCAATGTTAATGCTGCGGGGTCTGTCTTCGCGCATTTTACAGACAGAGATGATGATTGAAACTCTCGCTCACCGAGATATGGGTTCCAGATTGGTGAGTTTTTTGTTAATTCTTTGTCGAGATTTTGGCGTTCCTTGTGCTGATGGGATCACTATCGATCTGAAGTTATCTCATCAAGCGATCGCAGAAGCAATTGGTTCAACTCGTGTTACCGTTACTAGACTGCTAGGGGATTTGCGTGAAAAGAAGATGATTTCGATCCACAAAAAGAAGATTACTGTGCATAAACCTGTTACCTTAAGTAGGCAATTCACATAAAATCAATTGGAGAGAGGGGAATCGGCGCGTGTTCTATTTTGAAAGATGACACTAATAGCTAGAGGTAAATCTAAAATTGAGTAATTTCAGCTATTGCCAATTTCCACTTCTTTCCAGACAATGCTTAAAAGTAGTAGGCTGTATCTGGAAGGATTTCGGTAGCTAAAGATGACCACCGGATACATCCTCATCGCAGCAATTTTAATCTTGGGAGGCGTAATTGCAACCGTGGGCGATCGCATCGGCACACGAGTTGGCAAAGCTCGCCTCTCACTTTTTAAGCTTCGTCCGAAAAATACTGCTGTAGTGGTAACTATTTTTACGGGCGGTTTGATTTCAGCATCAACGTTAGGAATTTTATTCGCTGCCGACGAAGGCTTGCGAAAAGGAGTCTTTGAATTAGAAGATATTCAAACAGACCTCAGACAGAAGCGGGAACAGCTAAAAACCGCAGAAACTCAGAAAAGTCAGGTAGAAAGCGAGCTAAACCAAGCTAGAGTTGCCCAAACAAAAGCACAACAAGACTTGCAGGTAATTAATCAATCCTTGCAGGCGGCAAATGCCAAACAACGCCAAACACAAGCTCAATTGAACCGCACTATTAGTCAACAAGCCCTAACTCAAACTCAACTCCAACGCACTCAAGGTCAGCTAGGACAAGTTGTAACTCAATACCAAAAAGCTATAGCTGAGTTGCAAAGCGTTTCCACTCAGAGAAAAGAGCTACAGGCCGCAGTTGAACTACTAAAGACAGAACGACAACGACTGTACGCTGAAGCGAAAAAAGCCATTGACGAAGCCAAAACAGCTATTGAAAAACGCGATCTCGAACTTGCTAACCGTCAAGAAGCCATAGAAATGCGCGATCAAAAAATTGGCCAACTCGATCAATTGATTCAAAAGCGGAATGTAGAAGTTGCATCCCGAGAGGAAGTGATCGCCAAACGGGAATCGCGCCTGAAAGAATTGGAAGCACAACAGGAGCAACTAGAACTGGAAGTTGCAAGGTTAGAAAAATATTATCAGTCTTACCGTGACCTGCGTCTAGGTAAGCTGGCCTTAGTTCGCGGTCAAGTTCTATCTGCTGCTGTAATTCGTGTTACCCAACCTGCTGCTGCTCGTCAGGCTGTGGTACAACTTTTACAAGAAGCCAATCGCAACGCCAACCTGGAATTAAGTGAGCCTGGGGCAAATCCTGCAAATGTAGAGCTACTGCACGTGACTCAGGATAGAGTTGACCAATTGAGCAAGCAGATTAGCGATGGTCAAGAATATGTGGTGCGAATTTTCTCGGCAGGGAACTACGTCAGGGGAGAAAAGCAGATAGAGTTTTTCGCTGATACAGCCCGAAATCAATTAGTTTTTTCGGGAGGTGCAGTGCTAGCCACAACTACTGCCGATTCCAAAACCATGACATCCTATCAGTTACAGCAACGGCTGGAAATACTAATTTCTGCTTCCCAATTTCGGGCCCGTAATGCCGGAATTGTCGAAAATGTGCAAGTAGAAGGGACTTTCTTGCGTTTTATCGCCCAATTAAGACAGTATAATCAACCGTTAGAGATCAAAGCGATCGCAGCAGAGGACACTTATACAGCCGGCCCATTGAGAGTAAAATTAGTGGCAATAGTCAACGGACAAATAATTTTTAGTACTTAAAACATTATTTGCACACTGTTATTAGTAAGATTTAAACATATTCAACAGCAGTCAAAATAATTGCTGTGGTTGTATTTATTGATTTCTAATTCTTAATTTTAATTTTGAATTTCTTATGACTTTCCGCGAATTTTCACCAACGCAACCAGTCATATTGGGCTTTGATCCAGGTCGAGATAAGTGTGGTTTAGCGGTGATGGGACTGGATCGGCAATTGTATTATCATCAGGTCGTGCTAGCAAAAGAAGCGATCGCTACCATTGAGACCCTGCGTCAAAGGTTTCCGATCTCCTTGATGGTGATGGGAGATCAAACTACAGCCAAAGAGTGGAGACAGAAATTATATCAGGAATTGACAGAACCTCTGAGTATTATTTTAGTGGATGAGCGCTATACAACCTTAGAAGCACGCGATCGCTATTGGCAAATGTTCCCACCCAAAGGGCTAATAAAGCTATTGCCACAAGGTCTGCGACAGCCACCAAGACCGATAGATGACATTGTTGCCATCCTCTTAATCGAAAGATACTTAAATCGGCTTACTGAATCAGCAGTGAGGAGTTATGAGTGAGGAGTTACGCCTAATGTGAATTAAATAGGTTGAGACTGGAAAGTGAGAACATCAATATCAAATTTCCTAGCGATCGCTGCGATTATTTCTTGCTCAAGTGGTGTAGTCTTATTGTCAAGCTGGGCAATTTTGTTACACTGAGCCAGCAAGGGTATGGCAAAATCGTGATTCAGCTGATTAAGCAGTATATCTAAAGACTTTGGTGATTTGATATTTTGGGCAATGGCATCCAACGAGGTAGGACTGAGTTTTACAGCTTGTAATTCCGGCAAAATTTCTTCCAAAGTCTTGTCTGGATGACTAGCAAGGATCATGTGAACTAAAATTTGATCCATAACGGCTTCTTGAGCGATCGCACTTTCTAAATACTTTTCACTTTCTGCTTTTAATGTTTCTAGAGTCTGTGGGGATGCGAGGGAAGTTGATTCATCTAACTTGGCTTCGTAAAATCGACAAGCAGCATAGCCCAATGAATAGATCATCGTCGCATTTGAACTAGCTGCGATCGCAGCACCCGCCAAGGGCACATTTCGTAACAAGCCTAATCCCGCAGCTTTCAAAAGACGACCTCCACCCAAAGCCAGACCAAAAATTGCCAAAATTTCACCTTTACGGGCAGGATCTTTTAAATCTAGCCCGTAGACTGATGCAATTTGATAAAGCATTTCTGACTGCAATTTGGTTGTCGCTGTTAAATCAATTGCCAACAATGCAATTGCTATTCCTGGCAAAATACTAGTTGCTAGTCCAACTGTACCTGCTTGAGTGGCTTTTTCCATCATGATTCGGTGAGCAATCTGGCTAGGTAATTCATTCGGATAGTTTTGCTTAAGCTTGTTTACTTCCGCTTCTGCTTTTTCCAAATCAACAAGGTTATTATCAGCGATCAGCCAATTTAGATTTAACACTCCAGATAGTTTTCTAATCAGCCAATTTTCGCTAAGGCGATCCACCACCTGACCACTGGTTTTAGTTGTTTCCTCAATGAATTTATGTGTTTGTTTTGCTGTTGCTTCTCCCACTTCTATTGCTGTGTCTAAAACTGCTTTGCCAGTCTGAGCAACAGTTGTAACAAAAGACTCTAGTATAGAGGGTTCATTTTCTACTGATGATTGAGCCTGGATTTTTATTTCTGAAGTTTCTTGGGGTGAATTAACTGATTTATTCACTACTATTTCTTGTTGCGGTTTGTCTGCCATGAATTGACACCATCTTCTAGAGCCTCTCTAAACTTTTAGCGAATTATAAGCGGCTATACATCTCTCTACAAACGTAAATCTCAGCTAAGTGTCTCCGATTTTCCTACTTCTAAACGGTTGCATTCCTTCCCAAAGCAGCAAGTCTTCAATCACCATTGACCTCATTTTTGTGGCTCTACCGTACTTGTTATGCTAAATTCACAGTCTTTAAGAGGGAACAGGGGAAAGAGGCAATATTAATATTAAGAAATAATCTGAGAAATAAGCTTGATTTCCCATATATAGCAAGCTTTTTAAGATAAATTTAGCATACTAGGTACTGAAGAACCATTTTTGTTTGGTAATAGGAGAAATAGGAAACATGAGGTAGATAAGGGGTAGAGAAGAGAATAATCAATACCCCATTACCCAATTTCATGCTTTCTTAGGCGCTGGTTTCTGATACTTACCTGGATACTTGCGTTGAAAATATTCTTCCATAATTTGTAAAATCATTGGTGCAGCAATGCTCCCACCGCCACCGCCAGAATGTTCAGCAAAAGCCACGATCGCAATTTCTGGTTGTTCAGCAGGTGCATAAGCACCAAACCAAGCGTGATTTTGCTTAACACGACCTTTCCAGGCTTCAGCAGTACCACTCTTACCAGCGACTGGGGGAACTGTTGGCTGCTTCAAAGCTTTGCCAGTACCTTCAGCTACTACTTTCCGCAGTCCCTGACGGAGAATACTTATGGTTGTTGGTTTTATATTTAAAGATTCTCGCCAGCTTTTTGCTTCTTCGTTGTCTTTAAGCAAATGCGGCTGGAATCGGTAGCCACCATTAGCGGGTACGGCAAACATGACAGCGACTTGCAGAGGTGTTGTTTGTAAAGCACCTTGACCAATTGAGATATTAATGCTGTCGCCTACAGTCCAAGGTATTTTCCAAGCTTTCTGCTTCCATGCTTCATCTGGTACTAAACCTGTTGCTTCTTCGTTGGCAAACTCAAATCCGGTTTTTTTACCAAATCCATATTTGCGAGTCCATTCAATTAAAGTTGGGCCGCCGACTCCGCGACCAATTTGATAGAAGAAGGTATCACTACTCCACTGTAATGCCCCGACAAAACCCAACGGCCCGAATCCGGCGTGATTCCATTCACCAAATCGAGTCCCGCCAAAACTTAAGGAACCGTAGGTTTGCAAGACTGTGCTAGGAGAAAATTTACCTGATTCTAGACCGGCAGTAGTGGTGACAATTTTGAAGGTGCTAGCGGGTGGAAAGGCGCTGAGGGCGCGATTTACTAAGGGATGATCTGCACCTTGCACAATTTTCCAATCTTTTTGGGTGAGTTTCTGCTTCGAGAAAAGATTGGGGTCAAAGGTGGGGTGAGACACCATTGCTAAAACGGCACCATTCTTTGGGTCAAGGGCCACGATCGCACCATCGCGATCGCCTAAAGCTTTTTTTGCTGTTTTTTGCATATTTAAATCTAGGGTCATGTGCAAATCTTTACCAGGTTTCGCCTGCTTCTCACCCAAAACCCTGAGCGGTCGACCTGCACCATCCACTTCTACCTGCTGACCACCCCATTCGCCCCGCAGAGTTTTCTCATAAGCTTTTTCAACTCCCATTTGACCAATGACATCACCTAATCGGTAGCCTTCCTGCTTCTTTTGTTTTAACTGGTCGGCGGTCAGTTCTCGCGTATACCCTAATACATGTGCTAATTCCTTGCCGTGGGGGTAGTAGCGAACGGCTTCTGTATGAATTTCTACGTCTTTAAGTTCGGTTTGATACTCCTTCAATGCCGTAATTTGCGCTTCATTCAAGTCGCGGGCAATTCGGATCAGTGAAGAAGAGTTAGCGCCTGCCTCTTCTAATTTCTTTTCCATCTCTTCTTGAGAAACTTCCAGAATTTCAGATAGACGCGCTCCCACGACTGACCACGCAGGCTTTGTATGTGCCATCGGCCACAAATATATAGAACGAGGATAGCGAGTACTAGCTAAAAGTTTACCATTGCGGTCAAAAATGTTGCCCCGTTCTGGTTGTTTGGGAATCATCCGAATTCGATTTGACTCGGCTCGTTTTCGGTGGTTCGTTCCTTCAGTAATTTGCAAATATGCCAAACGAACGCTGATTCCCGTCATCATCAATAGAGTAAATATAATTAAAAATATTGGCTGGAAACTCTGTCCAACTGTACGTGTATTTTTTTTCCCACCAAGTAGAGATGGTTTCAATATAGCCATAAGACAAAGAAGATTTCAAAATTAAGATTATCTGTAAACAACTCTGCTGAATTCTTAGCAAGTATTTAACCACAAACTAATCGGCAGTGATTAATTATTTTCAATTGATCCCATAGGTCTAAAACCCTTATGCAATGGGAATTACGAATTACGTTAGTTCAGCGTCTCATAGAGAGCGTCATTACGAATTACGCAAAGCGCTACTAGTACACCACGGCGTAAATAAAGCTACCATTTCAAATCAACGAAAGGCTTACGCTGTATTCATTTTGAATTTTGAATTTTGAATTTTGAATTCCGCCTTGCGGTACTAGTCTCCAGTGCCATGTCCTGAATTCTGAGTTTTTGCTTCTGATGGATCGGGCTGAGGTTTTTTATACTTACCTGGATACTTATGCTGAAAATAAGCTTCTAGCACTTGTAAAACCATCGGCCCACAAATAGTACCGCCATGTTCGCCGGAGTTTTCACCAAAGGCCACAACTACGATTTCCGGCTTATTACTTGGGGCATAAGCACCAAACCAAGTATGATTTGGGCGACCGGCACCAGCTTCAGCAGTGCCACTTTTTCCAGAGGCTGGGGCAATTGTGGGCACATCTAAGTGTTTGCCAGTCCCCTCACTCACCACCCTCCGCAGTCCATCGCGGAGAACTTTGATCGTTTCCGGCTTCATATTTAAAGATTCTCGCCAACTTTTTGCTTCTTCGTTGTCTTTGAGCAAATGCGGCTGAACTCGATACCCGCCATTAGCAGGGACAGAAAACATAATCGCCGATTGTAGCGGTGTCACTTGTAAAGCGCCTTGACCAATTGACATATTAATGGTGTCGCCTACAGTCCAAGGTGTCCTCAAAACTTTCTGCTTCCACATTTCATCTGGAACCAAGCCTATTGATTCTTCGTTAGGAAATTCAATGCCAGTTCTTTGACCAAATCCATATTTGCGGCTCCATTTGATTAAAGTTGGGCCACCGACTTTTCTACCAACTTGATAGAAGAAAGTATCACTACTCATAGCTAGCGCTCTGGGAAATCCTAATGGCCCGAATCCGGCGTGGTTCCACTCACCAAAAGTCACCCCACCAACGGTAAGGGAACCAAAGGTTTGTAATATTGACCCAGGAGAGAATTCACCTGATTCTAAACCGGCTGTGGTGGTGACAATTTTGAAAGTACTGGCGGGTGGAAAGGCACTCAAAGCCCGATTGACTAAGGGATGATCTTTACCTTGCAAGCTTTCCCAATCTTTCTGGGAGAGTTTTTGTTTGGAGAAAATATTTGGGTCAAAGGTGGGGTAAGATACCAATGCTAAAACAGCACCGTTGTTTGGATCGAGTGCTGCGATCGCACCTCGTTGATTTCCCAAAGCTTTTTCTGCTGCCTTTTGCACATCCAAATCTAGAGTTAAGTGCAAATCGTTACCAGCCTTTGCCTGTTTCTCCCCCACAACTCGGATTGGTCTACCCGCACCATCTACTTCCACTTGCTGACCGCCCCATTCGCCCCGTAGCACTTTCTCATAAGCTTTTTCCACCCCCATCTGACCGATGACATCTCCTAATCGGTAGCCTTCCTGTTTCTTGCCTTTTAGCTGGTCGGCGGTCAACTCTCGCGTATAACCTAATACATGCGCTAACTCTTTACCGTGAGGATAATAACGTACAGAATCTGTATTAATTTCCACTTCTGGGAGTTCATTTTTATACTCCTTTAGTGCCGTAATTTCTGCTTCATTGAGATCGCGGGCAATTCGGATGAGTGAAGAAGAATTAGCACCTGCTTGTTCTAATTTCTTTTCCATCTCATCTTGCGGAATGTTGAGAATTTGCGCTAGACGCGGGCCGACTACAGACCAGGAAGGCTTAGTATGTGCCATAGGCCACAAATATACAGAGCTAGGATAGCGAGTACTGGCTAAAAGTTTGCCGTTGCGGTCAAAAATATTTCCCCGTTCCGGTTGTTTAAGAATCATCCGAATTCGGTTCGCTTCGGCTCTTTCTCGCAGTTTTGGCCCTTCAACAATTTGCAAATATGCCAAACGCGACCCAATGCCAGCGATCATTAATAGGGTAAATACGATTAAAAATATTGATTGCAAACCATGTCCAACTGTACGTGTATCTTTTTTGCTGCCAATTGATGGGAATAAAGACATAAGACAAAGAATGATTATTAAGAGCGGTATTATTTGTACACAATTACCCTAAACTCATCCCCAGTCATGGGTATGAAAGAATCGGGCGAGTATATTCTTGAACAATTGTTTTTGGCGGATACAATAAACCAAAGTGTCAAATCTAGTCTGCCCAATAGACTACTGACAAAATTACGTAAGATCACGGCATTCTACTAAGGATTATGGCTCAAATTTTCATCCAGAATCAGAGGGGGATAACAACTTTTCAGCCACTTGATGTTGAACTGCGTAATGTGTTCAAGTTTTTTAACCAAGAACCAGCAGTACATGGAATAGATTTGGATGTCAGACAGGGAGAATTTTTTAGTATTTTAGGCCCCTCCGGTTGTGGCAAAACAACAACACTGCGCTTAATTGCTGGCTTTGAAATCGCTGATGCTGGCAAAGTGTTGATTCAGGGTCAGTCTATGACTAATGTGCCGCCTTACCGCCGGCCCGTCAATACTGTATTTCAAAGTTACGCTCTATTCAACCACCTGAATGTCTGGGATAACATCGCCTTTGGACTGCGGTTAAAAAAAATCCCCAAATCGGAAATTGAAATTAGAGTTCAAGAAGCTTTAAAAAGAGTGAAAATGGAAAGTTTGCGATCGCGTTTTCCCAGTCAACTTTCTGGTGGTCAACAGCAGCGAGTCGCCTTAGCAAGGGCCTTAGTCAACCGTCCCACCGTCGTCCTACTGGATGAACCTTTGGGGGCGTTAGATTTAAAACTCCGTAAAGAAATGCAGGTTGAGTTATCAAATTTACACAAAGACTTAGGAGTAACCTTTGTGATGGTGACACACGATCAAGAAGAAGCATTATCTTTGAGCGATCGCATTGCCGTCATGAACCAAGGCAAAATTGAACAAGTTGGCACTCCCAGTCAAATTTACGAACGTCCCCAAACATCTTTTGTTGCTGATTTTATTGGCGATACTAATTTATTCAGTGGTGAAATTGTCGCGGTAGATTCCTCTAATATTAAAATTTCAACAAAAACAGGACTCTCAATTATCATTAGCCGCACTGAAGATACGCCATCTCAATTATCACAAGGAGTAGTAGTGAGTGTGCGCCCAGAAAAAATACAGCTTTCCCTTTATCCACCTAATTTGCCAGCTAACTCTTTTGAAGGACGGCTTGTCAATGTTATGTATTTGGGCACACACGTTAATTATGTTGTGGAATTAACAAATGGTATTAGCATAAATGTATTGCAACCTAATACTTTTGGTGCTTTACCAGACCGCGATACACCTATCTATGCTTGGTGGGCAGAAAATGATTGTTTAGCTATTAGTCAATAGTTATAATAATTTGCCTTGAAGAGGACTCATATTTGATTGCGTGAAAAAACTCATTACAACTCAAAGAGCCTTTTTTCCCGTTGCCTTTTACCTGTTAAGCCAAGTAAGTTCAGAGACCTTGTACTAGGAATATTAACCCATGTCAATTTTGAAAAGAGTTCCTTGGGTGTCCTTGGCACTAGTACTGCTTAGTTACAGTACCTTGGGCTGGGTAATATCTGAAACACACGCGCCTCGCTCTGTGTGGGTTCTAACTGTGGTTGGTATTTTGCTTTTAATAGTGACGTTGACCACTCCTTGGCCGAAAATGACATATTACCTCAATACTTTGCTTAAATCAAATATTAAGTCTTTCGGTGTTGCCGTTTTAGCAGCTTTCTTGTTTTTTATTATGATTGCCTGGTTTGGGGTATTTCTTGATACTTTACTCATTATTTCGGCAACTATATTAGTCAAAATAGACTTTCAAAAAGCAGGTCTTAAGCAAAAGCTAGCTTTTTTGACTACATCTATCTTTTCATTATCAGGTTTAGCTTTGGGTGCGCTAATCTACAAGTTAGTATATTCCCAAATGCCGCTAAGATGATGAAGTATACTAAAAAAGCTAGTGATGCCTGCGGCAGGTTGCGCCAACATTTAATAACTGAATATTGCTTACCTAAATATTTATTTTTACTTAAGATTCCCAACTTTTTCACGAGGTTGAGAATCTTGTTTTCTACTTACTTAGATTTAAAATGCAGGCTGTTCAAATAGCAATAGAGAAAGGAAAAAATCCATAATAAAAATGGATACCCAACTAGTAACAACTGCTTTTGTTGCCGATTCTCCTACTTCCTTAGCTCCACCCTTAGTAGTTAAACCCCAACTACAACCAATCACAGAAACCAGCACTCCAAAAATAAACCCTTTTAGCAAAATAATAAACAAATCTGATGGTTGTAAAAAATTTCTGACTGATTCTAAAAATGTTTCAGGAATAATTTTGTAAAACTGGAATGCAGCAAAAATTCCGCCGAAGATACCAGTTACTAAAGCCAAAATCGTCATCAAAGGCACCATCAAACTACAAGCAATTACTCTAGGAAGTACTAGATAATCAATTGGATCGGTTTTCAGCATATAAAGTGCATCGATTTGCTCTGTTACCCGCATTGCACCTATTTCTGCTGCAAAAGCAGAACCGACTTGTCCCGCCATAATACTAGCGGTTAAAATCGGAGCCAATTCTCTACAAAAAGCTAAGGCAAAAGCACCTCCCACAGCATTTTCAGCCCCAAATCGGACTAATTCTCTCGCTGTCTGAATAGTAAAAATCATTCCTGCAAAACCGCTAACAAGGAGAACTGGAGAGATAGAACCGGGCCCAGCAGTCACCAGATGTTGCAGAATTTTGCGGTAGTAAGTTTTTCCCTGGAGTAAATGTAGCCACACTTGACCGAAAAGCAGCACTGCCGCACAACAGCGTGCAATCTCAGATTGCTCAAAATTTGTTTTTAGTCGCAATTTTATCGTCCTTAAGACTGGCTTTTTTTTGCAAATATTGTTATTTATATCAATTCTCCAAAATAAGACTACAGATACAAATGGTGGAAACCCAGCCAGATGTAATCTGACTTTCTCAATTACGTAGACGCACGAAGTGCGGCTTCCCGCAGGATATTACGAATTGGTATTAGGGTATGGTACATGAACACAATCAAGTTTGAGACTTTTCTGCTAAATACAAAGTGTCTAACTGGTATTTTATTTTTACGTGAGTCCCTAAATTTTCTTAAATAATTTTTTATGAACAGGATAAAAATAGTAGCAATAGTGTTTCTTTTGATACTTAGTTTATCCGCAGCATATCCAGCTTTTGCATCTGTATGCCGCAATTACGATGTTGACGACAGACTACACCAACACCACCAGATTTGCATTATCAGTATAAACCGAAGTGCTAAAAATTATTGGGAATACAGAGCAGCCGTTAGTGTCGATGGGGTAAAAAGACCGACTGAGGTTTACAATTGTCGCGAACGAGTTAAGGTTCAACATAATGGGACTATTTTGCCCTTTGAGCAAAAAGATCCTGGTGAGATGATATGTAGCTTTTTTAATTCTTCTCGGCGGTAAACACGCGCCAGATAATAAAGGCGGTGAAACCTAGATAGGCAAATACTGTTAACCATTCTTGCCAGCTACCAAATGCATTATTCATCAGCAAAAGCCGGAAAATTAATATTTTTCAATCCTACACGCTGATGCTACCAGTGGCTTTCTATATTTTGAGATAGTTTTGCGTAATTTCTTAGTTGTAGTTGAGCAATTTAGCAACACTTGATCGGACTGTCTGCGTATTAAATAAAACTATTGTTCAGAAACTTTTAAGAGATTTTATCGGTCTGGTTCTGCAAACTCTGCAAAAATTAGCCAATGTCATCTTCTGCTCAAGGTATTCCCGGATTACCCGATTTGACGCATCCGATTGAGCTTGTTCAATTTGGAACCCAGGCGCTCAAAGCTTCACTGTTATTAGTGTTTTTGATCGTAGCTTTAGGAGTTGCGATCGCACTAATAAGTTTTTCTCTCCGTCGCAGCCAGCCGGAACAACTTATATTCATCGGTGAATGGGCTGTTGGTTATTCCCAACTGTTGCGCGGATTACAGCATTTAACTCTAGTATTAGTTTTGTTGGTACCAGGATTTTTTCTCTGTTCAACTTTGAGCAATCGCTACCACTACTGGGAACAAGCAAGGGTGGCTCAAGTGACTGAAAGTGTTGCAGGTGAAAAGCTCGAACAACTTGCCCCGCAAGTGCGCTACACTATCCAGGAGCCATACTCATATAACACTCAAGTCGGTAACAAAATAGTCAAGGTAAATGAGACACGAGATATTAACCGCTTCTTGACCTTGGCTGGTTCGCAAATTCAAGTCAAGCTTGACCAAAGTGTAGATGTTCCAGGTCGTAGCTCAATTTATCGGGCAGATTATACTGCTGATTATAAAGTAATTAACCAACTCAAGGATATTAATAATTTTTTCTTTGAAGCACCGCCACCCAAGGGCTACACACTGCTTTCTAGCTACAAAATCGAGCGTGACGGGACTAGGTTGCAACAAATCAATCCAGAAGACTATGGTTTTCCCTTCCAGCTGCAACCAGGCGAAGAAACTTCCTTTCGAGTCACATATCAGGCTAGAGGCGGGCCTCGCTGGGTTTATAGTGCAGGGGGACAGATTCTATCTAACTTCCGTCTCATAGCAAATGCCAACTTTGCTCCGGCTAATTTTGCTAGTGGTATTGAACCTGATGAGATTAAATCTGACGGACGCAGTACGCAATTTACTTGGAAATTTGACGAGAATGTTTCAGTCAAAAATCCATTTGGAGTGTTTACCAACACCGAACCGATTCGGAATACGGGGGTAATTCCGCGTCTTTTATTACTAGCACCAGCAATATTTTTGTGGTGGATATTGTTGTTATATTTATCACTGCCAATGAGTTTCAAAAATGTTGCGATCGCTGCTAGTATTTTCTTTGCTTGTCTATTGATTTTGACCTATCTGGCTCGTGTCATCAATGCTCAGTTGGCCTGGACTTTAATTTCTATCATCTTACTGTTTTTGACATGGGGATTGGGAGCCAGTCGCAGTGCTTCTTTAGCTGCAATTATCTGTACTATTGCTGGAGCCGTATTACCCATCTTTGGATTATTAGTACCCTTTAGCGGCCTCACCCTCAGCCTAGCGGGTTTGCTTTCAGCAGTTTGGCTAGCAGTTCGTCACTGGTATGGCTGGTACAGTTTGCATCCAGAAGACCGAAGATTGCAGACTCAAAAAAATGCTCAAGATTAGTTGATTTTACTATGATTAGCGAAGTTTTAGCAAATAGCATTTATGGATAACGATTTACTGGCTTTTTTTGCGGGTGCTGGGTTACTCATCCTCTATCTCATCTTCTCAGCATTGACTGAAATGGGAACTAAACTACCTTGGAAGAAATAAGCTAATAGGGCGATAAAGTTGCTAAAAATTTACATTTTTCAATCTGATTGGGCTTGGAAAAAGGAATAAACATCCTTTAGCTGACAAAGCCGGAGTGACGCTATCCATTTCTGCTCTATAGGATTACTATTTGATTTTTGAACGAAATTAGGTATTGTAGAGGAGCCAGTGCGTTGCGGAGGTTCCCNGACGCTCGCAAACTCGCTTGCCGCCGGCGCTATCCGTTGTAGCAACTGGCGTTGTGTTAGAACGGAGTTCGTAACGCACTATTATCAAGGGTTTGATGCCGTACTCTCCGTGCTAACACATCCTACGGATATTTTCTCCAAATCAAACCGGATTCCTCTATCGGCTCAAGTAATTGGTAGATTGCGATCGCATTGTCCAAACTCTGACTAATTTACTGAGTAACGCCATTAAGTTTTCGTCTTGCCGGATGTACGGTTTGGTTAGGGGTGCAACAACAAAGGGATGAAGTTTTGTTGACAGTCAAAGACACCGGACGCGGTATCCCAACTGACAAACTTGAGAATATCTTTGAGCGCTTTCAACAAGTTGACTCTTCAGATTCACGCAACCATGATGGGACTGGTTTAGGTTTGGCTGTAAGAGTATTGTGCAACAGCACGGCGGACGGATTTGGGCTGAAAGTACGTTGGGTAAAGGTAGCACTTTTACGTCACTCTGCTGTTATTTGAGACTTTCCAAAATCCTAATTTAGAAATTGCACATTACGTAAGTATGACTTTAGTCATGCTTAAATTATGACTTTATTACCATTTATCTTTCTATTTAGTGTTTTAAACTCAAAGTGACACATCAATCTTAATTGAGTCGTGAGACAAATAAGATTTCCTCCAAATTTAGGGTCACTTTTCTTAATGGAAAAATCCTGATGACAAAGGGATTTTCAAATATCATTTTTCTCGGTAAAAAGTAGAACCTAAATCATTTAGGAATGTTGTAGTCAAGTAAACCAAAAATAACTGATAGGAGATTAAATAATGAAGCGGATCTTTGTTGGTACTTTACTTGCTTTACCACTTATAATTGGTTCCTTGCCATCACAGGCATCGGCAGCAGAGATCGTTGTCAGACCTGGTGTTCAGAGACATAATGTGATTAGCCGTTATGTTCACAAAAAGTTAATTCCTGGTCATTGGGAAAGAACAAGATACGGTCGTCGTTGGGTTCCTGCTCACTACGTAAGAGTTTAATATATCTGCTGCATTTAGTAGTGATGTTGTAATCGACTTCTTGCAAAAATACCAATTCTCTAAGAAGCTGCATTAAACTTCCCTCGATCAAACTTGGGGCAAAATTACCTTATTTGATGCAGTCTCACAAATAATCGGTATAAGTTTGATTACTTTTAGCTGATTAGCATGATTAAAACTAACACTTTAGAAAGAGTGTTAGTTTTAATTTTATCCTACTTCAGATAATAGACAAAATACACTAATTATAGTAAAAATATTCTTATCGAATGATTGAACGAACATGAATATATATCATAGCTGTCAATACTTTAAGAAAATTATTACTTCCTTACTTGTAATTAGTTTAGTAACAGCCTGCAATTCAATCCAAGCGGATGAAATACATACCTCTCAACCAAAAATATTGAGTGGTGATAATTATGGACAGATAAATAATCAAGGACGATTACGCACTTACTATCTTTACACTCCAAAATCTTACGATCCAAACCACCCAATGCCATTAGTTTTAGTATTTCATGGAGATGCTGGTAGTGGTCATTCGATTAGTGATGTTACGCGTTTTAATAATTTAGCAGAGCAAAAAGGATTTATTGTTGTTTATCCAGATGGAATTAATCAAAAATGGAGCCTTAGAGGTAATTCTCAAGGAAAGATAGATGATGTTTTATTTGTCAGTGCTTTAATCGATCATCTGAAGCAAGAAAGAAATATTGATAGTCATAAAATCTATGCCACTGGTTTTTCTAGAGGCGGAATACTTACCCAAGCTTTAGCATGTAAGCTATCTGATAAAATTGCCGCTTTTGCATCAGTAGCTGGCTCTCTTCCAGTTCGGCTCAAACCTAATTGCCAACCTCAGACTCCGATCTCAATGATGATCGTTAACGGTACAAACGATCGAGATGTTCGTTATGAAGGTGATGACCACACTCAACGAGGAGCGCTTGTTTCTATTTCAGACATGGTAAGCTTTTGGCGATCGCACGATCGATGTATTTCACCTAGCGCATCGCCACTGCTTTCTGACACGAACTCTAGCAAAAGCTCAAAAGTCAAAGCTACTCAGTACTCAAATTGTAGTGGCAACTCAGAGGTCTTACAGTTAGCTGTAGTAGATGGGGGACATTTTTGGCCTGGTGGTGCTTCAACCGATCCGAACCTAAATAAATTCAATGCTAAACTTGGCTTGAATGCCAGTCAGACCATTTGGGACTTTTTTCAACGCCACAGTTTATCTTAAGCTGACTAAAGAAAATTCCCGATCGAAGCTTTTGCCTGATTGTACTAATTGTGCAACTTGTCAAATAGCCATGCCAAAACAGCATCAACATCAGTAACTTGTTCTCCTGGCGGTATGGCTGGACGGTTTATTATAACAACCTTCACACCCAGTTCTCGCGCTGCAACAATTTTGGGCTTTGTGGCATCGCCCCCGCTATTTTTGCTCACGATGGTATCAATATTATTATCAATCAGGATTTGCCTTTCATTATTGAGGGTAAAGGGCCCGCGATCGCACAATATCCTTCCTGTGGGTACTAAAGCATCATCAGTGGGAGGGTCAATCATCCGCATCAGAAACCAAATTTTCTCTAGGTGAGCAAAGACGGCTAGTTCTTGCCTCCCAACTGTCAAAAATACTCGCTGTGCCTGGTTTTGCAGAGATATGGCGGCGGCTTCAACGCTGTCAACTTCAATCCAGCGATCGCCACTTTCTTTTTCCCAAGGCGGGCGAATTAACATTAGATGGGGTACTCCGACTTCAGTTGCAGCATCTGCCGCATTGAAGGAAATCTGACTCGCAAAAGGATGGGTTGCATCAATTAATAAGT
Source organism: Nostoc sp. 'Peltigera membranacea cyanobiont' 232 (assembly GCF_002245985.1). Taxonomy (NCBI): domain Bacteria; kingdom Bacillati; phylum Cyanobacteriota; class Cyanophyceae; order Nostocales; family Nostocaceae; genus Nostoc; species Nostoc sp. 'Peltigera membranacea cyanobiont' 232. Next base: position 1,652 of record NZ_NOLK01000057.1, on the reverse strand, counting down.
CGATTTGCATTTGACGCAAATAGCTAGCCAATCCCACCACACCACCAAAGCCTCCAACCCTGAAATCGCCCAACGGAATTGATGGTTCACGGGTACGACCAGCTAGAGACGTGATTGCTTCTAACCCTTGAATAGTCGCCACTTTAGCAGCTAGTTCTGCGGCATCTCCCGTTCCACCCAGAATTAAAACGCGCATCATTGAGATAAAGGTGGAATCTTTGCCAAAATGCCTTTTTTCAGCGCTTCTGGCCGTTCTGACCAAGGTAGTAAACCATCTGTTTTGACATAGTATTGACTAGCGCATTCTAGTACCGCAGATGCACTACCATCAACGGCTAAATCGCCAAACAAATATGTTAATTTACCTTTGGCAGCAAAGGCAACTACACAAGAACGATTGCAAGCACTCATGCATTCAACTTCTTGAATTGGGAATTCATCTCGTAAGTTCCAATCTTGTGCAAGCTGCTGAAGTTGGTTTAGAAGTTTTTGACCACCACTTTCACCTAAGCGTTTTCCCTCTTGCCAAACGCTAGCACAAGTTTTGCAAACAAATAAAGTATGGTCAGCAACACCCAAGGGATTCGTTGGGGAAATATTTACAGTAGTAGTCATCTGTACCTCGCAGAGATGTGGAACTGTTAAATCTATTTCGGTGGGCATCCTGACTCACTCAATTTGGAATTTGAGATGTAATCTCAAATTGGTTCACAGTTGCTCCCAAGCGCCGGATTTGCACCGAACTTTCCCCGTTACCTCTGGTAGCTGCTCCCCACCAGAACCGAATGACCTTATCGATCATACACTAGGGTCATCTGAGAAAAGTTTCATCAATTGCGATCGACCCGGTTTTTGCCACAGATGGGAAATGACTCCTGAATTCTGTTTGATAATAAACTTCGCCTGATTTGGGTCTTTTTCTTGCTCGATTCAAGAAGTATATGCTAATATTTATAATCGTGTGGTTAAGGACGTATAGCTCAGTTGGTTAGAGCGCTACGTTGACATCGTAGAGGTCACTGGTTCGAATCCAGTTACGTCCATTCTAAATGTACAGTGACTAATTATTTGTCGTCGGTGACAGATTAATGTCGTTGGGACTAATTATCTGTCGTCGGGACAAATTGATGTCGTTTAACTGCCAGTGACAAATTAATGTCATTTATTTACAGATACTATAGCGATAATGTCAACGTAGCGCTCTCTTTCAACCCTCCCTAATAAAAATTATGATAACCCACCTAGTACCTGGCACGTTATTACAACATTTTTGTATGCGTGCGTAATAGTTTCAGATTTGGCTTTCAACCCACCCAGTACTTAGAGGGTTGTTGCCACGCTAGTATAGGCTTAGATTCTATCTAAATTAACTGGCAGCAGTCTTTCAACCCACCCAGTACCTGGAGGGTTGTTGGCACATATTCTCAGTCAAATGATCAGCATGATTAAATTCATTGCCAACAATCACCCAGTACCTGGAGGGTTGTTGGCACATATTCTCAGGGCAGTAAAAACAGCCTCCGAGCTAGGCTGTTGACTTTGTGCATTTTTCGGGAATTTTCGGGAAAATTATTCGTGTTATTTTTGTTTGACTTAAAGTGCCTGCTTCAGGCACTTTAAGTCAAAAACAGGCGACATATTTTTTGCATGAA
>NZ_NOLK01000056.1:0-49514 GCF_002245985.1 Nostoc sp. 'Peltigera membranacea cyanobiont' 232 | reverse complement strand
GACCTGAAGCCAGATTCTCACGCGTTACTCACCCGTCCGCCACTGTGCCCGAAAGCACCGTTCGACTTGCATGTGTTAAGCATACCGCCAGCGTTCATCCTGAGCCAGGATCAAACTCTCCGTTTTGAAGCGTTTGTAAGCTCATTAGCTGCTCTTTTTTAACTTCAGCTTAGTTATCTTTATTTTCTTGACGCAACACACTTGCTGTATAATTGCTTTCAAACTATAATGTTTTCAAGGTTCGGTATCCCTAAAAGCGTCGCTCTTTCGCGCTCCGCTTCCGGCACTTATTCAATATACCGAACCAATCTCCTCATGTCAACTATTTTCTCCAAATTTCTTTGGGACTGTTTTTCATCGCCCTCTAACTCCCCACCGTCCAGGCTTCTAGGCAACAATGGTTTATGCACTGTGTCGAGTCATAAAGGAAGGGGCAAGCGTGAATTTTCAATCGGTTATAAGTTTATTGCATCAGTTCTGGGGCGAGCGCGGTTGTCTCATCGCCCAGCCCTACGATATTGAGAAGGGAGCAGGTACTAAGAATCCCCAGACATTTTTAAGAGCATTAGGGCCCGAACCGTGGGCTGTTGCTTATGTTGAACCGTGTCGTCGCCCAACGGATGGGCGGTACGGTGAAAACCCTAACCGTTTCCAGCACTATTATCAGTACCAAGTTTTGATTAAGCCTTCGCCAGATAATATCCAGGAGATTTATCTTGATTCATTAAGGGTTTTAGGTGTTCGTCCTGAAGATCACGATATTCGGTTTGTAGAGGATAACTGGGAAGATGCGACGGTGGGAGCTTGGGGTACTGGGTGGGAAGTATGGTTAGATGGGATGGAAGTGACTCAATTTACCTACTTCCAGCAGTGTGGGGGAATCGATTGCCGGCCTGTGTCGATTGAGATTACTTATGGTTTAGAGCGGCTGACAATGTATCTCCAGCAAGTAGAAGCATTTACAAAGATCCAGTGGACGGACAACATTACTTATGGAGATGTTTTTCTGCAAAGTGAGATTGAGCAGTGTACATACAACTTTGAAGCGTCAAACCCTGAGTTGCTACTGACACTATTTAATTTGTATGAGCAGGAAGCTGCCCAATTAACGGAGCGAGGATTGGTCTTGCCTAGCTTAGATTATGTAATGAAGTGTTCGCACACCTTTAACCTGCTGGATGCTAGAGGTGTAATTTCGGTGACGGAGAGAACTCGCTATATTGCCAGGATTCGGCATTTGGCTAGGAAGGTTGCTCATTTATATGTTGAGCAAAGGGAGAAGTTAGGTTTTCCGTTGCTCAAAGATTTGAAACCAATCATACCTGGTGGGCGACTAGAAGTCGCGGCTACAAAGACAAAACCTGCGGAGGCAGGTTAGCAAACCCTTGATTTTGCATTCTCTAAGCTAGGCATATTTTTATAATGTGGCTTTTGATAAAGGTCAGAAATACCGTTAAATCTTGAGTCTAGAACATTAAGGCTACAAACAAAGCCCGCCTCGCCTGTGCGGGCTTTGTTTGTATAAACTTGATGGACTATACTTCACCACAAGCATAAAAATTTTTCGGTGTTGCCGATCAAAGATATGAAAAGTTTACGCAGAGGCGATCCAGGTGCAAGATATGAGAGTTTGGAATATTTGATTTTTGAATTTCATTGCCAAATTCAGCAACGCCAATTTTTCTCCATTGATACGCTAGCTATTTTTAAGTCCGCTGCTAATTCTGGGTGTCAGGTGCTTTTACAAAAAATCTTATGATTCAAACCAGTGGTGTAATTATTTGTCTTGGCTACATTTTTGGGTTGCTGTTTACAGCAGTTCCTTGGGGTGGTGTGTGGATTTTGGTTCTGGGGATAGTGGGAGCAATTGTTTTTAGAAGACGTACCAGCCCACGGCAACTCGACCAGAAAGCAGAAAATGCTGGAAGCAAAAATAAGGCTGTATCTAACACTTGGCAAACTAATTCCCATCCTCGAATATGGCTAGCTGCTGGTTTGGTGGGATTATTGGCAACTCTATATTTTCAATGGCGAGTGCCGCAACCAGATGCAAAAGATATTAGTCAGTTCGTCCCACCTGGAAATAGCAATAATCAAGAACAACTTGTGATTGTTCGTGGGGAAGTGGCGAGTAATCCCCGATTAACTCGCAGTCAGCGAGGACAATTTTGGCTGGAAGCGACTCAGATAGATGAGGTCAAAAATGAAAAAGGTTCAGTAGGTGTGCCAAAAGGGGTAACGGGCAAATTGTATGTGACAGTGCCTATACTTCAGGCTACTGGGTTATACCCTAGTCAACAAATTGCTGTGACTGGAGTTTTGTACAAACCAAAGGCGGCTTCCAATCCTGGTGGTTTCGATTTTCAGAAGTTTCTCAAGCAGGAAGGAACGTTTGCTGGTTTGATTGGGCGACAAATAAATGTTTTGGATCGGGAACGTAAATGGGGATGGTGGCAAATTCGAGAGCGAATTGTGCGATCGCAAGTTCGTTGGTTGGGCATTCCTGAAGGGCCTCTTGTCAGTGCAATGGTGTTGGGAAGCAAAGCTGTTGATTTACCCTACGATATCCGCGATTTGTTTGTACAAGCAGGATTAGCTCATGCTTTAGCGGCTTCCGGGTTCCAAACCTCTTTGATTTTGAGTGTGATCTTACAATTAACGAGGCGGGCAAAAAAGGGAACGCAATTTACCCTTGGCTTTTTGGCTTTAATCATTTTTCTGAGTTTAACAGGTTTTCAACCTGCGGTTCTCAGAGCCGTAATTATGGGTTTTGCGGCATTAGTTGGGCTGCTATTAAAAAGGAAGGTGAAACAGTTCGGATCGTTACTATTAGCAGCAACTCTGTTATTAGTGTTTAATCCTCTATGGATTTGGGATTTAGGGTTTCAATTGAGTTTTTTAGCAACACTGGGATTAATTGTAACAGTACCAGCATTAGTTAATCGCCTAGCATGGCTACCACCTGCGATCGCTTCTTTGATTGCCGTTCCCCTTGCTGCGACTCTTTGGACTTTACCTGTACAACTTTTTGTCTTTGGGGTTGTACCATCTTATAGTCTGTTGCTGAATGTGATTAGCACCCCATTAATTTCGATCATTAGTATCGGTGGAATCATTAGTGCCTTAGTGGGTTTAATTTGGACTCAGGCAGGAAGTTTCCTTGCTGCGGTGCTACATTACCCCACAGACTGGCTAATTAAATTAGTGGAATTTTTTAGCAAGTTGCCAGGAAATTCTGTTGCTGTCGGCAGTATATCTACTTGGCAGCTTTTGGCGATTTACGCACTGATTATACTGGTTTGGCTAGTCCCTTGGTGGCAGCGTCGATGGTGGGTTGCTAATGTGGTGGCGATTGGTTTAGTATTTATCCCCCTTTGGCATTCTACAAATACATTATTTAGAATAACGGTATTAGAATCTGGTACGGAACCAATTGTAGTTGTTCAAGATAGAGGGACTGTAACTGTAATTAATAGTGGCGATGAAGGAACTGGACGTTTCACAATACTTCCGTTTTTACAACAACAAGGTGTAAATCAAATTAATTGGGCGATCGCAACTGATTTTCAAGGCAATGAAAGTAATGCTTGGTTGGAATTACTGCAACGATTACCAATCAAAAATTTCTATGAATATTCCTCTAATCCAGAAAATTCTATTGCAACTCAGGCAATTCAACAAGAATTACAAAAATATCAGGGATATTATCAACCGATGGCAGTTGGTCAAGCTGTAAAAACTGGTTCAATAGTGGCCCAATTAATTAATGACCAATTACCTATCTTACAATTGCAAATTTTAGACCAAAATTGGTTATTAGTTGGTAATGTAAAGTCTAAAGAGGTACAGCAATTAGTTAAAAATGGGAGTTTGCCTCGTCCACAAGTGCTATGGTGTTCCCCTCAGTCATTAAAAGATTTAGTTATTGCTCTGGAACCACAAGTAGCGATCGCTTCTTCGGCTAACTTCGATCCAAAAGTTTTATCTGAACTGAATCAAAGCAAAACAAAACTGTTTTTTACTGGACGAGATGGGGCGATTCAATGGACACCTGATGGTCAGTTCGAGGCGTTTATTGAAGCAGCAGAAAATAAATCATCTGTTTTATAAAAAACTCACAAATTAAGTAAATTAAAAGCGGTATAAATTTATATGACAATCTCCTTTTATAGCACGCGCGAAGAATATGGCTGTTTCTCAAACTTTTCGCCGCACGGCTTTCAATTAGATGGATTATATTGGTCAACTAGCGAACACTACTTCCAAGCGCAAAAGTTTGTGGGTACACCTCATTTAGAAAAAATCCGTCTAGTTAAAACACCTAAAGATGCGGCAAGAATGGGGCGTGAAAGAACCCGTCCTCTTCGTCAAGATTGGGAACAAGTTAAAGACGACATAATGCGGCAAGCTGTGCTATGTAAATTCCAAACTCATGCAGATATTAGAGATATCTTGCTTTCTACAGGCAAAGTAGAAATTGTTGAAAACTCGCCCATCGATTTTTATTGGGGTTGCGGAGCCGATGGTAGTGGTAAAAATATGCTAGGAAACATTTTAATGGAAGTGCGAGAGATCCTGCACCATACATACAGTACATCCTCAGCATCAGAGTAAATATGCAAGTAAAGTTAAGACACTTAGCAAAAAAAGTAGTTTTGAGGATGAAAAAAGGGCAGCCTTTGGAGTTTTAGTTGAAATTCAAAGGATCGCAAATAGTGCGAGCGCTCTCCTCTAATGCTGTGTTAGTTTTCAAATAATCTTGCACTAAGGCGCAAGCATAAGCTGGTGCATTTAAGTTGAGAATTCGCTGCAAATTCCAGAGAATGAGCGTGTTATCATCACCCCCTGAGACAAGCATTGTCCCGTCCCGACTGATGGCAATATCCCTAATTGCTGCGGTATGTCCTGTAAGAGTTGTGATTTCTGTACCATCCAGCTTCCAAAGTTTGACGGTAGCATCCACACTCCCAGAAGCAACTATTTTTCCATCGGGAGTAAACCCAACTCCCCAAATTGCAGCTGTATGACCTTTAAAAGTTTTCAGCAATTTACCTTCAACTGTCCATAGCTTCACAGTATTGTCGCCACTTCCAGTAGCAACCATTTTACTGTCAGGGCTGAAGGCTATTCTCCATACTGTCGCAGAATGACCTACAAGGGTTTTGAATAACTTGCCATCCAGCGTCCACAATTTAGCAGTACTATCGCCACTAGCTGAACCAACAAGCCGCCCATCTGGACTAAATACGACGTGCCAGACTTCCGCCTGATGTCCTTTGAGAATCTGTGGTGCAAGGCGAACGCGCCTCCATATTTGAGCAATTTTGTCAACATTTGCCATTGCGATCGTTTGTCCATCGGGACTCAATACTGCTGCTAAGAGTTTACCTAGAGGATCTTTGTAAGTAGCGACTAGAGTGCCGTCTCGCTTCTTAAGTTTTACCTTATCATCGTAAGTGCGAAGTGCTATTAACTTGCCATCTTCAGGGAATGAAACGTCGAAGATTGCGCCCCCAGATTCAGTAAAAGTTTTGAGCAATTTACCTTGGCGACTCCAAATTTTAGCAGTGTTTTCGTGGCTAGCTGTGGCGATCGCTGAACTATCGGAGGCGATCGCGATTGACCAAATCCCAGCTTTATGGGCAATGATAGACTTTTGAAATGGGTTTTGACTTTGCCAGAGTCTGACAACGTTTTCTGCACCTGCCGAAGCAATAAAGCTCCCATCTGGGCTAAAAGTCACTCCCCAAACGGACGCAGTGTGTCCTTTCAGAGTTCTCAATTCTGTACCATCAATGTTCCAAAGTTTAATTGTTTTGTCGAGACTGGCGGAGGCAATAGTCTGACCATCGGGACTAAAAGCGACTCCCGAAACTCCAGCGCTATGACCTTTAAGAGTTTTATCAAGGTGGTAGCTGCTATCTGTGCTGTTTCGCTGCCAAAGTTTGACAGTTGCATCTTCACTCGCTGAAGCAATGGTCTGGTCGTCAGGGCTGAAAGCTACTCCTACAACCCAACCTGTGTGACCTTGGAGAGGTTTTAAAGGCTTGGCATTTTGCCAGCCCGAACCGTCACGTTTCCAGAGTTTTACTGTCTTGTCGAGACTTGCAGCAGCAACTATTTGACCATCACGACTAAAGGCGACTCCCCAAAACCCCATTGTGTAACCTTGAAACGTTTTCAGCAAGGTTCCGTCTCGCTTCCAGAGCTTCACAGTTTTATCGAAACTGGTAGAAGCAAGGAATCGATCGTCGGGACTAAAGGCTACTCCCCAGACTGAAGCAGTATGACCTTTGAAAGTGTTTAGCAAAGTGCCATCTCGCTTCCAGATTTTTATAGTGCCATCTTCGCTCGCCGAGGCGAGTATCTGGCCGTCAGAGCTAAAATCGATTGCCCTAACTGCTGCCTGATGACCTTTGAGAGTTGCAACTTCTGTACCATCACGTCGCCAAAGCTTGATTGTTTTATCTACACTTGCTGAGGCAATTAGAGAACTGTCAGGGCTGACATCTACCGCTAAAATAGCTGCGGTATGACCCGAAAAACGATTGTACTCGTCTGCTCCATAAACTGCCTGACGTAATACATTGTCAACCTGACGCTGAATATTTGTGTTTGGCTTACCTAGTTTTTGTAATCTATGTTTGGCTTTAATTGCTTCTATAAGGGCATCCAATCTGCGATTTGAGGCAAATAATCCCTCAGAAGAGGATGCAAGCGCTCGGATTTCGCTGCTTCTGGCTTGACTTGCGCTTTGGAGAGCTTGACGGTACAAAAGGAAACTTCCTATCCCCAAACAGCAAGAGACAAGCAACCCAATACATACTGCAATTAGCAAAAATCTTTGCAGTTTAGCAGTTTTTTTCTCTTGTTCTAGTCGTGCTTCTACTTCTTTCGCACGGGCTGCCTCTAATGCTGTTTGTACTTCGCGTCTTTCGCATTCAAGACTTGCAGCTAAAAATTGATAATCCAAATCGCTCAAACTTTTGCCTTGCGCCCAATTCTGAGTGTCTTTTAGAGCCTGTCCTCGCAAAAGACGCGATTCATCTTTAAAAGAAGAAGCTACCCAAGAATTGAATGTTTGAGAGTAGGGGCGGAGATTGTCTAACTGTTTGATTGCCCATTCAGCATTGAAAACATTCTGATAGATGGGATTTTTAATTTTGAGATAGCCGTTGTGTTTCTCGACTAAACCAGATAACAACAGTTCTGTCTGTTCTTGACTATCATCTGTCGGCACACAAAGATCGGGCACACGGGGAAACACGCAAAGAGGAAAACTTTTCTCCCCTGCTCCCCTGCTCCCCTGCTCCCCTGCTTCTTCGGATTGCAACACTCGTTGATAAAGCCCTAGTAATCTTCCGGCTCGGTGTTCGTTAAAAAGTAGGCGATCGCGAATTGTGCGGAGGTGTTCGGGATCGTCTTTGGCTTCCCAGTGTTGAATAATCTGCGATCGCACAAATTCTTCTACCCAAGATGCTTCAGTTTCTGGCGGTAAATCAATTTTTCGATTAGATGTTTCTAAAGCCGTGTGGACAATTAACTGACAGAGTTTTTGGGTAAGAAATGGTTGTCCCCCACTCCAGTAAAGAATCTCTTGAAGTACTGCTTCCGGTTGAGTAATAACTTCCTCTAATCCCTTTAGCAATGGCGTAGATTCATGGAGTTGAAAGCCGTGTAAATCTATCGCTGTACCAATATTAAAAGGTGTACGATGTTTGTCAGAAATTAGGTCAGATGGACTGGCTACCCCAAATAGCGTAAATCCCAAGCGTTGAAAATTCGGGTTGTGTGCGTGCTGATTATAACAATGACGAATCCAGGCAAAAAAGTCACTAACAGGAAAACCCAAACCTAACAAACTATCAATCTCATCAATGAAGATGAAAATACGTTCGGATTTGGTGTTTGGCAGTAACACTTCTTCTACGAACTGGTGTAGTTTTTGCACTGAGGAAAGACCTGCTTGCATCCCCCACCATTGCTTAAATTTGACTTTTTCTACCAGATTTAAGGCGTAGAACAAGCTGATAATAATGCCTTTATACCATTGTTCCGGTGTAGTATCCTCGCTACCCAATGTGGTCATATCCAAGTAAACACAGCTATAGCCTTTTTGTCTAAGACGATAACTTGTACGCTGTAGTAGCGATGATTTGCCCATCTGACGAGAATTGAAGACGTAACAAAAATCACCAGCCTTCAGGCTTGTATAAAGCTTTTCGTCTGCCTGACGGATGACATAAGCGGGATCGTCACTGCGGAGACTACCCCCTACCTGGTATCTCATATTAAAGTACGATTATCAAACAAAGAGATTAACACAATGAATAGTCATTAAATGATGATTACGACGAGCTACGTCTACCACACTTGTGCTTTTGGAAGATTGCAAACATCTGCTACAGGCATACATCATCCTACAATCAAGGCTTTTTGTAACCTTTAAGTCCCCTTAATTCATGAATTTTTTTAACCGATTGTCGATAGTTGTTTTGGAAAATAAGTGCGGTGGAGTTCGGAGGGCGCTTAAAATGCGATCGCTATTTTTTACTTAGTATCCTAAAGTGCAAAATGTAGCAGCAAAGATGATTCGACATCCAGCTTAAGGGCTGTGATATTATAGGAGACTGTTGAATACATTTAGAAAAACTAGAAATTGAATCAATCATGGCCCTGACGCAACTGCGGAAACAAGAAATAATTTCCACCTACCAAGTTCACGAAACCGACACGGGTTCGGCCGATGTCCAAGTTGCCATGCTAACTGAGCGCATTAACCGCCTCAGCGAACATCTCCAGGCAAATAAAAAAGACCACTCTTCTCGGCGGGGACTGTTGAAGCTAATTGGTCAGCGCAAGCGTCTTCTAGCCTACATATCGCAGGAAAGCCGGGAGAAGTATCAAGCTTTGATCGCTCGCCTCGGTATTCGGGGATAGGGACTAACGCTTATGTCTGCTGAAGAATCTGAACGCAGTCGCTTGCCCTTTGAACCAAACAAAAAGCGCCAAAAACCCGCAAAAACTCAAAGTAAACCAGCAGCACAGCCACAAGAATCTGGCAAACAGGCTGATAAAAAACAGACTTACACCAAACAAGAGATGGCTATTCCCCAAGTAGTCAGCCAGCGCATGATCCGACGGGTGGCTGGGTTCTGTGGTGTACCAACAGCTTTGGGCATTACCACCCTGGTTGTAAGCTATCTGCTTGCTATCTACTCCGACATCCAACTACCTCCCATCGCCGTGTTATTGGTGAACATGGGATTATTTGGTTTGGGAGTCTTAGGGATAACTTATGGCGTTCTCTCTGCCTCTTGGGATGAAGAAAGAGTCGGAAGTTTGCTAGGTTTGGGTGAGTTCAACACCAATTGGGGACGAATGGTGGCAGTTTGGCGCGAAACTCGGCAAAAAAACTCATAATAAACGGCGCTCAGGTATTAGGTAACTGCGGTATTGGGTAAATAAAAGAAGTGAATGTTGAAGTTGAAATTTTATAACTTCAACATTACTAATTTAAAATCATATAATCTTTTTTATACTCTCTATCTAGTTATCTTGTAGTAAAAATACTGACTGAGCGCTATATTCAGCCTATTTATTTTGTAAATAAATTTTATTTTTAACTACTCGTAATTAAGGCAATAGGCAACAATAAAGTTAGCTCATTTACAAAAAATTTTACTCAATTAATCAGGAACTTTCACATGATTATAGTAATGAAAAGTGGTTCTCCAGAGGCGGAAATAAACCGTATTGATGAGGAACTAACTAGCTGGGGGCTAACTCCAGAAAAAATTGTTGGTCAACACAAAGTAGTTATTGGTGTAGTAGGTGAAACTGCCAGTCTAGATCCACTACAAATTCAGGAACTTAGCCCCTGGATTGAGCAGGTGTTACGGGTAGAGCAGCCTTACAAACGAGCCAGCCGCCAGTATCGGCACGGCGAAGCTTCGGAAGTGGTAGTGAATACTCCCAATGGAGCAGTAGCCTTTGGCGAACACCAGCCTTTGGTAGTTGTTGCCGGCCCCTGTTCCGTAGAAAATGAAGAAATGATTGTGGAAACGGCGCGGCGCGTCAAAACGGCTGGAGCCAAGTTTTTGCGTGGCGGAGCATACAAACCTCGCACTTCACCTTACGCTTTCCAAGGACACGGCGAGAGTGCTTTGGATCTATTGGCGAAGGCACGGGAAGTCAGTGGACTAGGTATTATTACAGAAGTAATGGATGCAGTCGATCTGGATAAAATTGTTGAAGTTGCTGATGTGATTCAGGTTGGGGCAAGAAATATGCAGAATTTCTCCTTGCTCAAAAAAGTGGGAGCGCAGCCGAAACCAGTTCTATTAAAACGAGGAATGGCGGCTACTATTGAAGATTGGTTGATGGCAGCCGAGTATATTTTGGCATCTGGTAATCCCAATGTAATCTTATGTGAAAGAGGAATACGTACCTTTGATCGCCAGTATACGCGGAATACGCTGGATTTATCGGTAGTGCCAGTATTGCGAAAGCTGACTCACCTGCCAATTATGATTGACCCCAGCCACGGTGTAGGTTGGTCTGAGTTTGTGCCTTCAATGGCAATGGCTGCGATCGCAGCTGGTACAGATTCTCTGATGATAGAAGTTCACCCCAACCCTGCCAAAGCTTTATCTGACGGCCCTCAATCTCTGACACCAGACCGTTTCGATAACTTGATGCAAGAATTAGCAGTAATTGGTAAAGCAGTGGGACGATGGCAGCAACCAGCAGTTGCTCTAGCTTAAAAATCAGTCTTCTCGATCGGCAAAAAAAAGGACAGGCAAAATACCCATCCCAGAAAATTCACTTTTACCAATAGAAAAACTTTTATTGTACTGGTTGGGTGGGGAAAGCACCTGGTTGTACGGCTACGTTAAGATTCTGTCCATTGCGACGTAATTCCAAGCGCAAATCACCCCCGACTTGGCTATTTTCTACTACCTTTTGGACACTGCTGGCATCTGTGACTGTTTGCCCGCCGAGCTTTTGGATAACATCACCAGCACGTATCCCTGCTTTAGCAGCTGGTGAATTTGGCACAACTTTCACAACTAATACACCTTTATCTTCATTTACACTCAAACCGCTATTAGGATCTGAGTTGATGTTTTGTTTTAGCTGAGGCGTTAACCCTACCATCTGAATTCCCAAATAAGGATGTTCTACTTTGCCTGTAGCTATTAGTTGACTGGAAATGCGTTGTGCTGTGTTGATGGGAATAGCAAAACCTAATCCTTGTGCCCCTTGGATAATGGCTGTATTCATGGCAATTACCTCACCACGATAATTTAGCAAGGGGCCACCAGAGTTACCGGGATTAATGGCTGCATCAGTTTGAATATACTCTACTCGCTTATCGGGAGCGCCGATTAGATTGCTACTGCGTCCGGTAGCACTGATAATTCCGGTAGTTACTGTATTATCTAGTCCAAGGGGGTTGCCGATCGCGATCGCCCATTCTCCGGGTTGCAGTTTATCTGAGTTACCCAATGCAACTAAAGGCAGATTGTCCGCCTGAATCTTGACAACAGCAACATCAGTCAACTCATCTTTTCCTAAAACCTTTCCTTTAAAGCTACGTCCATCCTTAAGTGTTACTGTTACCGTATCAGCACCATCGACTACGTGAGCATTGGTGAGAATACGACCATCAGCACTAATAATAAAACCTGAACCAGTACCCCGTTCTACGCGATTCTGTTGTTGTTCTGGCATTTGAGAGCCAAAGAAGCGTTGGAAAAATGGATCGTTAAATTCATCTGGTATCTGAGTTTTTACGGTTCGGGAAGAATCAATTCGCACTACAGCCGGCCCAACCCTTTGTACCACCTGGGTAACAAAGTTAGGATCTGTGGCAGATGGTAATGGAGGAGCCGCATTTACTCGACTCACCGCCAAATTAGATGCACTTTCAGACACCTGCTGAGGGTGTCCAGCCATATAGCCGCCTGCAAATGTCATACCCGATCCCAGCAGCACCAGCGATAGAGAGGCGGCAGCCTTTTTCCAGGGTGTTCGATTATGGTATTTGACATCAGCAGTGTTGGATAAAATGCTATTTGATGGGTGTTCTCCATCACGAGATTGGTTTTGCATTGCTGTCTGGAAGGATATTTAGATGTATTACTAATGTAGATATGATTTGTGACAGTTTTGTTGCGGAGGTATTGCGTTGTTGTGAAAGCTTTGGTATTTTATGAAACCGTTTTGGAATATACTCATTCGTAGGGGCACACAAATATAATGCGTATAAAATTAGAATCAGTAAGGTTTATAACCGCCAATTTTATATTAAGTTGACTGCGTGTTCCATACCATGCCTAAAGGAATAAAATGGCACAGGGGAAAATCTTACTGAAACCTGGCACTTTATGGACAAGTGTTAAAGAACGGACTAATCATGCTTTGCAATGTGGGGCGCTACTGTCGATACTGACAGAATCTGAATTTGTCGAACAGGATGGCGTGCGCTTTTTGGTGCGGATTTTGTCTAACCTGAATCGCAAAAAAGCAGCGAAGGAGAAACAGGAAAAACAATCTGTTCTCTCTGGTCAAGAGTTTAATCCTTTTTTGCCTTATGAAGAGGATTTATTTGTGACGGATATCTCCGATACTCATGTATGTATTTTAAATAAATACAATGTTGTCGATCGTCACCTGCTAATCATCACTCGTGCCTTCGAGGAACAGGAAAGTTTACTGACTCTGGAAGATTTTGCAGCTATGTGGGCGTGTTTAGCTGATTTCAATGGTTTAGCATTCTACAATAGTGGCAAAACCGCAGGTGCTAGTCAGCGACACAAACACTTGCAATTAGTACCACTACCACTTGCATCTTCAGAACCGCAGATACCTATTGAACCTCTACTGACAGCAGTACAACTTCAGGACTCGAACGCAACTTTAGCAAAACTTCCTTTTGTACACGGTTTCGCACCACTAAATTCCCATTGGATACAGTCGCCATTCACAGCAGCCAAAGGAACACTAGAAGTTTATCGCACTTTGCTAGAGACTGTGGGTTTAGATACAAGGCAATGTGGTGCTTACAATCTGCTAGCAACACGAGAATGGATGTTAATCGTACCGCGAAGGCAGGAGCATTTCCAATCTATCTCTGTGAATTCATTAGGATTCGCTGGTGCTTTGCTAGTGCGAAACGCAGCAGAAATGGAGATTCTCAAAGCCCAAGGGCCGATGACCATTCTCAAAAACGTTGCTATATCTTAACCAAGTTGGTATGATGCCCGTCCTAAAAAGTTATTTGGGTAGTTACCCTGAAGTGTCTGGGTAAAAGATTTTGGTCTTGGGAATCAGGACTCCTGCCCTTAAAGGGAATGTCAGACCAATAGAACTAAAGAGTCCTGGAGGCTATTCCCGATGAATTGGGAAGCCCCATCGGATAATATAGCGGGGTAGTTAACTATAATGCTCTTACTATGAGCATCTACCAATCCCTCAAAAAATCTTATACACAACCTCGTCGGCGTGAAAATGACTGGCGGTTGTTTTTGCGTTTAGTGCCTTATGCCCGTCGTAGCGGACGACTGTTAACGCTGTCGATGTCCCTACTTGTACCGCTTGCACTAGCTAATGCCATACAACCTCTGTTGATTGGCCAAGTTATCTCCCTAATTCGCAATGAACCAAGCACTTACGAATTTCTCAAGAATCGCCCCTTGTCCCAAGGGCTAAATATTCTGGAGGGATTGTTGTTCGTTGCGATCGCAATCCGATTGTTTTTGACAGGCTACCAGGGTTATTTAATACAGAAGCTAGGGCAAGAAATCACCGTAGCAATTCGCCAAGACTTATTCCAACACGTAACATCCCTAGCAGTACGCTTTTTTGACCGCACACCTGTAGGTAAATTAATCACCAGAATTACCAGCGATGTGGAAGTGTTGGGCGATGTCTTTTCCACTGGGGCAATTGGCATCGTGTCTAATTTGTTTTCCATGTTGGTGATTTTGGCTTTAATGTTTTCTATCCAATGGCAACTCACTTGCTTGTTGCTATTGATGCTGTTACCAGTTACCTGGTTAATTGTTTACATTCAGCAACAATACCGCAAAGCCAACTACAAAGGGCGGGAAGAACTTTCTATATTGAACTCACAGTTACAAGAAAATGTCCTTGGCATTAACATAGTGCAGCTGTTCCGCAGAGAAAAATTTAATGCCGAACTGTTTCGCGCCACCAACAGCCATTACACTCAGCAAATGGATCAAACCATCTTTTATGATTCATTTATTTCAGCAACCTTAGAATGGATTGGGCTGATTGCGATCGCAGCTGTTTTGTACATGGGTGGTTCGTTACTCTCAGGAAAAAGTTTAGCTTTTGGGACTTTATCTGCATTTATCTTGTATGCCCAGCGATTATTTGACCCTTTAAGAGATTTTGCCGAAAAATTTACAGTCATTCAAGCTGGTTTTACCGCCATTGAACGCGTAGGCGATATATTAGATGAACCGATAGAAATCCGCGATCGCGCCAATGTACGCTTTTCAATATTTGATGCTAAATTCGGCTACATAGACGAGATCGTTGCAAATCTAGAATCCCCAGATATCACTTCCCCACCTGAACTTGGCGAGATTCGCTTCGATCGTGTCTGGTTTGCTTACAAAAATGATGATTATGTAATTAAAGACTTAGATTTCACCATTCGTCCTGGTGAAAAAGTGGCCTTAGTCGGCCCCACAGGTGCGGGTAAAACTTCGATCATCCGGCTTTTGTGCCGCCTCTACGAACCCACCCAAGGACGCATTCTCATCGATGGCGTAGATATTCGAGAAGTCCCACAGGCAGAACTGCGGCGCTATATGGCAGTGATTTTACAAGATGGCTTCTTGTTTGCAGGCGATATTAAAAGCAACATTTCTTTAGGAGATGGCTATACCATTGAACAGATTCAACAAGCAGCAGAGCAAACCAATATTGCCCAGTTTATAGAAGAACTACCCCAAGGTTATGATACTCAACTTCGAGAACGGGGCACAAATATTTCTAGCGGTCAAAAGCAACTTTTAGCCTTTGCGCGGGCTGCCATTCGCGATCCCCAAATTTTGGTATTAGATGAAGCTACCGCTAGTTTAGATGTTGGCACAGAAGCTTTAGTTCAAGAGGCATTAAACCAGCTATTGCTCAGACGTACTGCCATTATTATCGCTCACCGCCTGTCTACAATTCGCAATGTAGACCGGATTTTTGTTTTGAAGCGTGGCGAATTAATCGAACAGGGAAGTCACGATCAACTGCTGCAACAAGGAGGGCTTTATGCCACTTTGCATAACTTACAGATGTTGGGAACCTAAGAGATCGGTAGGAAAAAACTAAGATAAATAGTTACGTGAGCTAGGTATCGATCCTGATGCGACACCGATAGCGAGTCTACGGTACGGCACGCTGGCGCGAACGAGCGTCATAGCCCGTCATAGAAATCGCATAACCTCAAGAGATGCTGGGAATAATAATTTTGGGATATCAGCACCAAAAATTCCATGAAACAGCAAAAAAATCAGTTCAGCCATCTTACTGCGATCGAAAGAAGTTATCTATCATTTCCTGCACAGTTTTTATTAAATCAAAACCTTCTCCAAGGCAAAATACTAGATTTTGGCTGTGGCTTTGGTAATGATGTTAAAATATTGAGCCAAAAAGGTTGTGATATTACAGGCTATGACCCTTATTATTTTCCAGAATATCCTGATACTAAATTTGATACAATAATTTGCTTTTATGTTTTAAATGTTTTATTTACTGAAGAACAAACTAATGTTCTTATGGAAGTATCACACTTATTAAAACCAGGGGGCAAAGCTTATTATGCTGTAAGAAGGGATCTCAAAAAAGAAGGGTTTCGAGAACATTATGTCCATAAAAAACCTACCTATCAGTGTATTGTCAAACTTCCCTTTACTTCAGTTTCCTTAGATGAGCATCGGGAATTATATGAGTATATTCACTATAATCATCAGCGAAATTCCTCTAACTATTGTATATTTTGTAATCCCCATAAAACTCTCAAACTAGTAACTGAATCAGCAACGGCTTATGCTATTTTTGATGGCTATCCTATAAGCAAAGGACACGTTTTAGTTATCCCAAAACGTCATGTTAGCAGTTATTTTGAACTACCGATGAAAGAGCAATCTGCTTGCTGGTTTATGGTGAATCAAGTACAAGAAATTCTAAAATCAGAATTTGAACCTGATGGCTTTAATATAGGAATGAATATCAATCGAGCCGCCGGTCAAAATATTATGCACGTCAGTATTCATATTATCCCTCGCTACAAAGGTGATACTGTCTCTAGTAAAAGTGGAATCAGGAACGTTATTCCTAAAAAACAATAGTTTTTCTCTAAGCTCGACTTTATCCAAAATTAAGAACTTGGTTTTCTTTATCCGGCAAAAACCCTGGCTTTTTGGCAAATACTTTTTCCACGTCACAGATTATCGATGAATTCAAAAAAGTCAAACTACCGTTCCACAAAGGTTTCAGCTTAGGCGTTTGTGCAACGACTCCGCAGGAGTATCGCATTGCGAAAAAATGGATAAAGTCGAGCTAAGAATTCATGAGCCAGAATTCCAATACTTCTCGGTTAAGGCGAAAAGGGGAAGGGGTAAGGGCATAGGTGTCAACGTTAAGACTCGGCGAATGGAATTCGCGGCTACACTGGCATTGTCCGCCTACGCTGACTAAAAGAAAATTAAGGCTTGTTTAACCCACGGAGGTGGGTTTTGTTTGTGTAGACGCAGTTTCTAACCGCCCATCTCGCGTTAAGTTGACTTAACCGAGAAGTATTGGCCAGAATTCTGCTATAACTTGGCTTTTTTGACATGATTATGAAAATCACTGGAAAATCATGACTTGCTCAAACTTATCTCATAAGGTTGAGATCAAATATTAAATGCTTCGTCACCATGCTTTTTCAGTACAATCTCTATTTTGTTATTCTGAGCGTTACTGTAATCATCTCAACTACTGTTGCGTTTGCAGCTTGGCAGCGTCGCTCAATTTGTTTGGCTAGCAAGCCTTTCATTTCGATGATGCTAGCGATCGCGGGATACGCTACTGTTGCAGCAATGGAAGCAGCAGCAACAATCCTCTTGACCTCGTTCCTGTAGCTAGAGACACGTTGATTGAGAATATGAGTGACGGTGTGTTGGTGTTGGATGCCCAAAACCGGATTATTGACTTTAATCCGGCGCTAAAACGTCTGATTGGGGTAAAAAAGCAGCATATTGGACAACCTGCGGCTCAAGTTCTAGCAAAATGGCCAGAAATCGTCAGGCTGTACCATACTCATGAAAGCTTCAAAACAGAAATATTCATAGATTCGCTAACTCCTTGTTATGTAGAGCTACTAATTACCTCATTACACAATGGGCGCAAGCAGTTAACAGGACGTTTACTTGTTTTGCGTGACATTTCCCAACGTTATCAGGCTGAATCTGAACTCCGAGAGGCGAATGAATATTTGCAAAAACAGGTACTCGAAATTCAAACATTACAGGTTCAGTTACGAGAACAGGCTATACGAGACGGACTGACAGGCTTGTTTAATCGGCGTTATTTTGACGAGATATTCCCAAAAGAACTAATACGAGCAACGCGAGATTCTGAGCGAGTTGCTTTGATAATTATGGACATCGATTATTTTAAAAATGTTAATGATATATTTGGTCATCAGGCTGGCGATCGCGTAATTCAGATATTTGCAGACCTTCTTCGCTACTATAGTGATAGTGATTCTCAAAACATTGTATGCCGATATGGTGGTGAAGAGTTTGTATTAGCTTTACCTGGGCTGACACAGGAGAAAGCCTTTCAACACGCCGAACATATTCGGTTATCGTTTCAAGCTGCGCGGTTGGAATCTAGAGGTAAAGAAATATATACAACGGTTTCAGGTGGAGTAGCCGTGTTTCCAGATCATGGAAAAACCACTGATGAGTTATTGCAAGTAGTCGATCAAGCGCTATATGCCGCTAAGTTAGATGGGCGCAATTGCATCAAGCGTGTGTAATCTAATTGATAAAATGTAGAAATTTAAACAATGATTTATAGCAGATTTTAAGGAAGGTTAAGTACACAATTTAAGTCTCAAAGGTAGATATAAAGCCTGTTTTACTTCTGACTTCACCAATTATGACAACTTGGCAGAGCTTTCCTTGCTCCACTGCTGAATTCTGCTGGATGAAAAATACATAAATCTAAAAAATCGGATTTTTCAGTCTAGTTAAAAATATTGCAAAATATTTCAGTTAAGTAGATGGGCGTGAATAAATATAATATGTTCCGTCATTGCGAAGCAATCCCAGACACTTTGCGATTGCTTCGCAATGACATTTTATATTTAATTATGCCTACCTACTTAACCCAGATTATCTGGATCTATTCCTAGCGCTCTTAATTGTTCTGTCAATTGTTGCACCCGTTCTTCTGCTTGTTGAGCGCGTTGTGTTTCTTGTTGAGCGCGTTGTGCTTCTTGTTGAGCGCGTTGTGTTTCTTGTTGAGCGCGTTGTGCTTCTTGTTGAGCGCGTTGTGCTTCTTGTTGAGCGCGTTGTGCTTCTTGTTTTATTTGTTCTGCGGGCGTGAGATACCGTTGTCCTTGTTCATCATACCAATACATCCATTCCCGCATTACACCGCAATAATTTCCCCTTTCGCAACCAATTCCTAAGCCAATTTCTGGTAGCCAAACAGGGTTTCCTTCTTGCAATTCATACTTACCATTAACTAACTTATGTACTTCCAGATGGGGTTTGCGGCGGCGACGAGAGGAATAAATCACGTAGTAAAGTACGCCCAACGCTGCATATTCATCCAGTTTAGTAGTGTATTCTTTGCGATAATTTTGCGAAACTACTTCTAGGACGAAAATCGGTACAACATTTTCATCCCACAGCACATAACTGGGACGCAACTCTTCATCATAAAACCGCTCTACCCCTAAGCTCAAAAACCCATCTGGCACAATGGGCGGTTTATCAGGGTGATAATAAATACCCATATCTATGGCAAATAGCCAGTCCATGCGTTCTGACCAAAGTATCAGCAGGATCGCTTTCAGCAACCCTGGTATCAATTCTTGTAGTTCATTATCCACAGGTGTTTCGTCAGAGTCTGGTAGCTCCTCGGCTGAGGGCAAGTACCTTGGTAAGTTGTACTCTAACATGGCTGGTTTCCCCAAAACTCAAAGGATATTTGGCTCTATTTGGCTCACCAGAATTATAGCGATTTCTCCGCAACTATGTTCAGTAGAGTACTAATGGACATTAAATACTCTACTGAATATAGTTGCTAGCTTTTAATTACTAAACAATTTTAAATCTGCCGGAATCATGAACAATAAAATTTATTTGATCCCTAAATTCTAGCTATCACAATCCGATTATCTTAATTATGCAATGTTTTGCTTTGACTAAGAGATACCACTTGTGGTAATGATAAACAGACAAGATTCGACAGATATAATAGTTACTAGCTCATTTGCTGCTTGTGCAGAGCATTGCTTCAGCGAAAGTTGCAGCCAAGTCAAGAATACAGGCGTTTTTAACCCATCAAGGAAATTGCTTAAGCCGATAAAATTTTGGTAACTCTTAACTATTAATAAATATATAGGTGCTTAGTGCTATTAATGCTTTATATTTAGCGACAGGTGGCGCAAACAGCTACTCAGATTCAAATACTTAGGAGGGAGTACCTATCGGAAGCAACTCACGCTTCGATACCATCAGCACGTAGCGTAAGTAAAGGTTAAGTTGATATTCAAACAAATAATTTTGCTGAATTGCGACAGATAAGGACTAAACTAAAAAGTCTTGTGTAGCAAAACCTGTAGCTTTAAATGTAGTAATCATGTCTAAGGTTCTTGTCTCAGATTCTATTGACCAAGCTGGAATTGACATTCTTTCGCAAGTTGCGACCGTTGATGTCAAAATAGGTCTAAAACCAGCCCAACTGCTCGAAATTATTGGTGAGTATGATGCACTGATGATTCGCTCTAGTACACGTGTCACTCAAGAAATCATTGAAGCCGGCACTCAGCTAAAAATCATCGGTCGTGCTGGCGTGGGTGTGGATAATGTGGATGTTCCCGCAGCCACACGTCGGGGAATTGTGGTAGTCAATTCTCCAGAGGGAAATACAATTGCCGCTGCCGAACATGCACTAGCAATGATTTTGGCCTTATCTCGCCACATCCCCGATGCTAACGCCTCGGTGAAACGCGGTGCGTGGGATCGCAATAGCTTTGTCGGCGCGGAAGTCTACAAAAAAACTCTCGGCGTTGTTGGTTTGGGTAAGATTGGCTCCCATGTTGCTGCTGTAGCTAAGACAATGGGGATGAAACTCCTAGCTTATGACCCTTTTATTTCTACAGACCGAGCCGAACAACTTGGCTGTCAGTTAGTGGAGCTAGATTTACTCTTCCAGCAAGCAGACTATATCACCCTGCACATCCCCAAAACCCCAGAAACCACCCACTTGATCAATGCCACAACTCTGGCAAAGATGAAACCCACAGCCCGGATTATCAACTGCGCTCGTGGTGGGATCATTGATGAAGTAGCTTTAGCAGCAGCTCTGAAAGCTGGTAAAATCGGCGGTGCAGCCTTGGATGTATTCGAGTCTGAACCACTCGGTGAATCTGAATTGCGATCGCTAGGTAAAGAAGTTATCCTCACCCCCCACTTGGGAGCCTCTACCGCAGAAGCTCAAGTGAATGTGGCTATTGATGTTGCCGAACAAATTCGAGATGTCCTTTTAGGACTACCAGCGCGTTCAGCCGTCAACATTCCTGGACTCGGCCCTGATGTGTTGGAAGAACTCAAACCCTACATGCAACTAGCAGAAACTCTAGGTAATCTAGTAGGACAGCTAGCTGGCGGACGGGTAGAAGTACTCAATATTCGACTGCAAGGAGAACTCGCGACCAACAAAAGTCAGCCTTTGATAGTAGCTGCCCTCAAAGGATTACTTTATCAAGCTTTGCGAGAACGGGTAAATTACGTCAATGCCAGCATAGAAGCCAAAGAACGCGGAATTCGGGTAATTGAAACCCGCGATGCTTCCATTCGAGACTATGCCGGAACGCTTCATCTAGAAGCCACGGGTACTTTAGGTACTCATTCTGTCACAGGTGCTTTGTTGGGTGAGCGGGAAATCCACCTGACTGATGTTGATGGTTTCCCCATTAACGTCCCACCTAGCAAATATATGCTGTTTACCCTGCACCGCGATATGCCGGGGATTATTGGCAAACTTGGTTCCCTACTCGGCAGTTTTAATGTGAATATTGCCAGTATGCAAGTAGGTCGTAAAATCGTCCGTGGTGATGCGGTAATGGCTCTGAGTATAGATGACCCTTTACCTGAAGGCATTTTGGATGAGATTATAAAAGTCCCTGGTATTCGGGACGCATATACAGTAACACTATGAGCGCTGAGTGCTGAGTAATGAGTGCTGAGTAAAAAAAATTAGGAGTGAAAAGTAAAAAATGAGAATAACAACTCCTAACTCCTAACTCTCTCAAACTCAACACTTAGCACTCAGAACAGGCTAAACGCCCCGCTAGCGCTAACAGCACTCAAAAATGGCAAACACCTGGTGGGAACTACAGATTTTATGCGAGCCAGACCTAGAAGATTCAATCTTTTGGCGACTGGAAGATTTTGGCTGTCGTGGGACAGCTAGTGAAAATAAGGGAAATTCATTTTTAGTCAAGGCTTATTTATCCACAATTCAAACGCAGCTCCTAGATTTGGCAGCGCTGTCGCTATGGCTGCGTCAAGATGCACTTTGTGTAGGGCTTTCATCTCCCTCTCTGCAATGGCAGTTAATTGATGAGGAAGATTGGGCAACTAGCTGGAAACAATATTGGCATCCGCAAGAAATCGGCGATCGCTTCCTAATTAATCCCGCTTGGCTACCATTGCCAGAAACAACCGAACGGTTAGTGATTCGTCTCGATCCAGGTGTAGCATTTGGTACAGGCAACCATGCCACCACTCAGTTATGTTTGGAATCCCTGGAAATGCGTCTAAGTGGAGTTCCTCAGTCCTTTGTGGGTACTGGTGGGAAACATGAACACCTGATAATTGCGGATATTGGCTGTGGTTCTGGTATTCTTTCCATTGGAGCGCTGCTACTGGGAGCAGAGAAAGTCTATGCAGTAGATAACGATCCTTTGGCGGTGCAATCAACTATCAGTAATGGTGTCCTGAACGACATTAGCTCAGAACGTTTACTACCTGCACTGGGAAGTGTAGACGTTTTGACAAAACTGATTGAGAAACCAGTGGATGGTATTGTTTGCAATATTTTGGCTAATGTGATTATAGAGTTGATTCCAGAAATGAGTGCGATCGCTAAACCTGAAACTTGGGCGATCTTCAGTGGTATTTTACTAGAACAATCTAAAGCTGTTGCTGACGCGTTAGAAAAACATGGTTGGGTCGTAGCTACCCTGTGGAAACGAAAAGAATGGTGTTGCTTGAATGTGCGGCGTTCTTAACCTACGCAAAACTACACACTGGAGGGGCAATAGATGAATTGCCCCTACCTGAAAATGAAAGTTTCAACTATTCGACTTAAGTATAAGTAATCAAGCAATCTGAAGTGACATAATATATAGATTATCCACTATTGACTTTTGAAACCAGCGATGAAAGAACGGCTACAAATCCACAAAAAAGCTGACTCATCCGCTTCTAAGTCAGAACAAAGTCAGTTGCGATGTCTACAACGGGCTACGCCTACGCAACTGTTAACTAATCACTCTCAACTTGGCTCCGACAAGCCTATAATACAGGCGAAAGTAGAGAATCAGAAATTTCAACAGGATCGGTTTGAGGCAACAAAACTCCAAATCCAAGCCAAGCAGGGCACTATCACGCCAGAGGGACAGGAACGACTCACTGTATTACAAGCAAAGATGAATGAGTCGTTGCAGCAAGGAAAGAAACATTCTGCCCAATTTGGTCATAACATTGACAAAATGGCGATAAAACGTGCCGATATTGTCTCACTAGCACAAATGGAACCATTAATACAGCCAAAACTCACTATTAGTCAACAAGGAGATCGATATGAACAAGAAGCGGATAGAGTAGCTACTTCTGTAGTTAGCCAAATTAATCTACCTACTCTGCAAACCCAGGAAGGAGAGCAAACGAACCTACCAGGTAGCAGAAACGAACAAGCAAGCTCTGAAGAAATATTAGCAGTAAATAATTCAGCAGATAAAAAACAAAAATTTTTACAAGATTACTCACTAGCCAAAACACTAGTAAATGGCATAGATGACACATTACCAGAAGATAAAATTCTGGAACAACTATTCAAAAACTTTGCAAATATCCAATTTCAATACATAATGGTGAGCAAGAGTCCAGAAACTCTCTTGAAAGGCTCTCCAGAAGGAGATTGTCAGACATTAGCTCGTACTTTTAAAAAGGTTGCAGAAGAATATTTTGGCATCAAAAAAATAACAATTGAAAGCATTGCCAAACCTTTTTTGAGTGAAGCTGGAGTTACACCATACCAAGGTAAAAAACCTAATTGTGATGATGGTAAGCGGTGGTTTTTCCAAAATCATTATTGGGCTAGCTGGAACGGCAAAGTTTACGATGTTTTATTCCTCAGCCATAAACGAACTGAAGCAGATATGGCAAAACAGGTGCAACCACTTACATCTATGTTGATGCCTGAGCAAGAGTACTATGAAACAGAAAAAGGGAAAGTTGTATATCCAATTGTGAATAAGTACTCAACTGTAGAAATTAGTATATTTGAGAAGCTGAAAAACTTTGTTAATAATCTTGGTAGATTTTTCTCGGATAATATGAGTGCGATAATAAATAAAATTCAGTCTTTATTAGCCAAAGGTGGAAACAACACTAGCGGTTTTGATTCTTTAATAAGAGAACTAGAAAAAGATAAAACTAGTACTACAATCTTAAACAATCAAAATCAATAATTCCAGACTAGCTCATTTGTACAATGATTCTACCTGTAAGGATGGCTTGCGTCTACGTAATTAAGTTTTGACCATAATCACTGTGCAACTACTCTTGCGAGAAATATTCTCAGCAATATTTCCTTGAATCGCTTGTTGCAAGAGACTTTCACGGCTAGCCCCTAGAACAATCACATCACTGTTGTCTTGTTCGGCGCACTCAAGTACAGCCTCAGAAACAGAATTGGCCTGGACTGGAGTAGCCACCACCTTACCTTTAACTCGGCGTTGGAGAAAGTGGACAGATTTTTCCAATAATGTTGTGTCAGGAATGGAGCCAGTAGGGTGGAAAACCTGACAGAGCTTGATTTGGGGCGAGGTACTTAAAGAAGTAAGAGCAGGTAATAGCTTAATTGCTTGGCTGGAGTTAGGGCCACCTGCCATTGGCAGCAACCAACGATCAAAAGCTCTTTTATCATGCAATTTAGCCAAGACAACATCACAACTTGCCTGTCGAATTATGGTATCCACCACTCGGCTGAAAACTCTACCAGGAGTTGATGTACTGCCTTTCCATCCCATCAACACCAAATCAATGTGCCGCTCTTTCACACTCTCCAAAATTGCCCCAGCGACATTATGGGTAACTCGGATCTGGGTGTGAACGGGAATCCGCAACTTCTCTCCTAACAGTATTGCCCTTTGCAAAAGCTCAAGGCTTTTGGTAATTTGTACTGGTGTTTCAGATGGAATACGGTTAGATGGAACAATAATTACTTGGAGACATTCTATTTCGTAATTGCGATCTTTGGCGATCGCAACTGCCATTTGTAGTAAAGTCTCGGCTGTTTGCGGATGTGAAAGTGGTAATAGTAACCTTCCTTTGCCTGTAGCTGGAGCGCGAGTTTGGTAAATCACATAAGAAGGTACTGATTTCGATTCTATCTGTTGGGTATTACCACTCAACTTCTCTGCTTCTACACGAATAATATCACTGCGAGTAATAATTCCGATTAGCTTCCGACCTTCTGTAACAGGTAAGCAGCTTAGGTGATAACGATTGAGTATATGCAGTACATGGGCCAGTGTAGCTGTGGGACTTATTGTTACTGGCTCTGGTGTCATAATCTCACTAATAGGTGTATCTCCACCTAAATGTTGCGAGGCAAGACTAACTAAATCTTTCTGAGTGATAATACCAACAACTTTACCATTTTCTAAAATTGGGAAGTTGCGATGGTGAGAATCAGAAAATGCCTGCATTGCTTCATCAGTGCTCATCTGGCTAGATAAGGTTTCGACACGTCGCTGCATCACATCTGCGGCACTTATTTGTGCTAGAAACCCTTCTGTGCTTGGCTCTTTTGTAATGTGAATCCCTTTCCACTCTAGTAGAAGGTCATAGAGCGATCGCGGGTCAATTTTTTCCGCTACCAAATAGGCAATCACAGATACAATCATTAACGGTAGCACCAGATTGAAATCTGTCGTCATCTCGAACACAATGACAACTGCTGTGATTGGTACCTTAGAGACAGCGCTAAAAAACGCAGCCATTCCCACATGAGCGTAGGTTGTTGCAGCACTCATTCCTAGCAAACTCTGTTCGGTAGCACCCACCAAGTAACCAAGGGCAGATCCTAATGCCAAGGTGGGAACCAGCAAACCCCCTGGCGCACCTGAGCCGTAGGTTAAAATAATTAGGATAAACTGGACTAAAAAAGCGATCGCTGCAAATAGCCAATCACCACTACCTACAAGCAAAATTTCTCTCAGCCCAGCATTATTGCGAAAAGTTATAGGTAACAGAGCTATTACAACACCAGTCACTAGCCCCACAATTCCAATTCGCCAGGGTAAACTCAGGTTTAGTAAACGCCGATTAATTGCCAGACTTGCAAGAATACTTTTATTAAACAGAATACCTAGTAGCCCAGCCAGCACTCCCAAAATCAAGTAGAAAGGGATTTCCTGAGCGAAGAAAGTTGTATGTGAAAATCCTAAATTCAGATGATTCAGATCGAGGCTGTGACTACCATAGAGTCGGGAAATGACTGAAGCGATGAAAGAAGCCAAAATCGCAGTGCCAAGAGTGATCCCTGACACATCTTGGAGTAATTCTTCCACTACAAAAAGGACACCGGCAATAGGTGCATTAAAAGCCGCAGCTAACCCAGCGCCTGCTCCGGCGGCGATCAGTTGGCGACGATGCTCTGGTGAAGTCGGCACCCAGTTACTAAGTTGATTTGCCAAAGCTGCCCCAATTTGGACAGTCGGCCCTTCTCGTCCTAAAGGCATTCCAGAACCCAGCACTAGTGTAGCGCTAACCAGCTTCACCAAAGCAATCCGTAGATTTAACGGCATCGGCACGCGAGCCAATACTGCTTTCACTTCCGACATCCCACTACCCGATGCTTCCGGTGCAAAGCGCTCTACTAACCAACCAGCTAAAATTCCTCCTACCAGTCCAATGCCTGGTAGCACCAAATAAGCAGGCCACAGATAAGAAAGATGGACTCGCCATGCTCCCGCCCAGTCTACAGCCTGTCCTAATAGAACTGCTGCTAGCCCAGAAACTAAACCAATCAGACAAGCTTCAACGAAAGCCAAACGCCTAGGTCGAAGCATCTGACGAGAAAGCCTCAACCACAGAATTTTTCCCTTGGCCAACATATTTTTAGCAATCACTTGTCATAAATGAAGGTATATAAATGCCTGAAATATCTTACCATTTACCCTATCGGCTCTGTTCAAACATAAGCAAGCGGAAACTCTGGCATTGGTAATGGCGATCGCCATTAGACACGAATATCGTCTTTATACCCGTAGGCATCGCCTTCTCTTCTCTACGAGAGGCTGCGCCAACGAGACGCTACGCGAACAACAAGTTATCAGTCATAGTATAAATGGTAATTATTTTGTTTAGTATAATCCCTCCTAATTTTTTTCTGGAGTGAATTTCATTACCTACGTGACCCAAAAGAGTAATTAGCAACTTGGGTTATTTAATTAACTGTGTTTTATTTAAGTGGATTCTCCTTGGTTGTAAACTCTTGCTCAAATGAACAATTGCTTTGGTAGAGAGAAAAATTATTCATAATAGCTCAGATGGAACCCTGATAAACTTCCGATCTTTTTTCTCATTGCGATCGGAGAAAAATAGTGATTTAGTTTTGTACTATGAGTATATTAATTTCAATGGTATTCCTGAGACTTTTACAACTCTTTTCAGCGATAATACCTTCAAACTGCCTCGAAGTCGCTACTTAAGTTATCCTCTTGATGGCAATAATGATACCACTCAAAAATATTGTTGTGTCAACTTAAAGACTTATAATTAAGGCCATAAGGAAACAAGTACATTGCCTTTGCGTGTTGCTCAAGATGATTCATGTCCAATTTGAGCAACACTGTCGCTTTTATTTTTCCCCCGATTGCACGCGCCACAAATTAGCATAAATCCCGTTCTTATCTAACAATTCTTCATGGGTTCCTGACTCAACCAACTCGCCATATTCCATTACATAAATGCAATTAGCATTACGAATAGTAGAAAGGCGATGGGCTATAGCTATGGTTGTTCGATTAACAGTAATCCTTTCTAAGGAACGCTGAATTGCCGCTTCGGTTTCATTATCCACTGCTGATGTAGCTTCATCTAAAACTAATATAGGTGGATTTTTTACCACAGCCCTAGCGATCGCAATTCTTTGCCTTTGTCCACCAGATAATTTTTGACCCCGTTCTCCAACTATCGTCTCATATTTTTGAGGGAGTCGCATAATAAAATCATGAGCTTCGGCAATTTTGGCAGCTTTAATTATTTGTTCATCGTTAGCATCAAAAGTTCCATAGGCAATATTCTCAGCAACAGTACCATGAAATAAGAATACATCCTGACTTACCAAGCCAATACTACTACGCAAATCATGTAAATTTAAATTTTGGATATCAATGCCATCAATGGTAATCTTTCCAGAAGAAATGTCATAAAATCGCAATAGTAATTTAACTAAAGTGCTTTTACCAGAACCTGTAGAACCAACAATAGCAATAGTTTGGCTTTGGGGAATGTGTAAAGATAGTTTCTTAATTACTGGTTCTCTATCTTGATAAGCAAAAGTAACTTGCTTGAAGTCAATTTCACCACGTACCTGAGAAGTATGTAAAGATATATCCCCTCTAATAATATTGATGGGAGCATCCAACAAATTCATAACCCGATTGACGGAAGCCATTGACCTTTGATATTTGTCAAAGATTTCTCCTAATGAGACTAATGGCCACAATAGCCTCTGTACTAAAACGAGTAAGACACTGTAATTACCAATAGATATTGTCCCAGTAGATGTTGCCATACCTCCCCAAAATAGCAAGGCTGTGAACCCGATTAAAACTAGCATTCTAATTATGGGAATAAATGCAGCCGAAAGTTTAATTGCTTTGGTATTACTTTTTCTATATGCTTCGCTTTCGCTTGCCAATCTAGCACTTTCATAAGCTTCAGCAGTGAAACTCTTAATTGTGTTAATTCCACTGAGATTATTTGCTAGTCGGGAGTTTAGAAAACCTACTTTATCCCGCACATCAGCATACCGAGCTTCTAGACGTTTTTGATAAGTGAAAGAACCCCAAACAATAAATGGCATTGGTAGCATTACTACTAAAGTAATGGAGGGAGGTAAAATCCAGAAAGCACCAACAGTTAAAATGAGGATCGAGGTACTAATCTGAATGATGTCGTTGGCTCCGAAATTTAAAAAATCTTCTAACTGGTTGATGTCATCATTCAGTATTGACATCAAGCCCCCAGTGCTACTTTCTTCAAAGTAAGCTGAATCTAATTCTTGTACATGATTGTAAGTATCCAAGCGTAAATCATGCTGAATATTTTGGGCTAAATTACGCCACAGCCGATCGTAAGCATACTGAGAAAGCGATTCAAACATCCAAAGAATGACAGTGATCGATGAAAGCAACAAAAATTGTGAAAATGTATCTTTAATTCCCCATTTTCCAATTAGGGAATCTTCCTTCTTGACGAGAATATCTACCGCAGTACCAATCAACCACGGTGGTGCTAAATCTAATATCGTATTAATGATTGAAAATGATGTTGCTTGCCAAATTTGTTGGCGATAGCGTCTTCCATAGTTAAGCACGCGTTGTAAAGGATGGGCTGAATTGCTAGGCTTATTAGGCGCTATGGAAGATTTTGATGTGATTGTCAC
The DNA here is from genome assembly GCF_002245985.1 of Nostoc sp. 'Peltigera membranacea cyanobiont' 232. Taxonomy (NCBI): domain Bacteria; kingdom Bacillati; phylum Cyanobacteriota; class Cyanophyceae; order Nostocales; family Nostocaceae; genus Nostoc; species Nostoc sp. 'Peltigera membranacea cyanobiont' 232. The sequence goes on along the minus strand of NZ_NOLK01000056.1, from coordinate 20,291 downwards.
GACTGTTTATTGTTTGTAGTTAGGTGATTGATAAGAGCGATATAGGATTACTATTTTATTTTTGAACGAAATTAGGTATTGTAGAGGAGCCAGTGCGTTGCGGTGAATCCAGCGCTGTAGGCGGGTTTCCCAACCTAGGCGACTGGTGAACCCGAAGGGAGGTTCCCTCCGTTGTAGCAACTGGCGTTGTGTTAGAACGGAGTTCGTAACGCACTATTCTCAAGGGTTTGATGCCGTACTCTCCGTGCTAACACATCCTACGGATATTTTCAGAAATCAAACCGAATTCCTATATTTTTAGTACAATATGGCCGAAGCTGGATTTTCGCTGTGCTGTATTAGCAGAAATAGCATCAGGAATTTAAGTAAATTTGTTTATTATTTTCCTTTCCCTTGCGTCCTATAGGTAAACACATCGGTGTCCCCACAACAGGATCGAGAATAATCTGACACTCCAATCTAAAAACTTCTTGAACCATTTCTTGAGTCATCACTAACTTTGGTTCCCCAGCAGCAAAAATTCGACCATCTTTGACTGCTATTAAGTAATCAGCATAACGACACGCTTGGTTTAAATCATGTAGCACCATTACAATTGTTCGTCCTTGAGTTTGGTTCAACTCATACAACAAATCCAAAATTTCTATTTGGTGCGCTAAATCTAAAAAAGTAGTCGGTTCATCTAAAAGTAAAATATCTGTATCTTGCGCCAGCGCCATTGCAATCCAAGCTCTTTGTCGTTGTCCACCAGATAAAGTATCTAATGCTCTATCTGCCAATTTCAACAAATCTGTAATTTCTAGTGCCTGCTGTACGATTTTTTCATCTTTTGCCGACCACTGCTGCAACCAATTTTGATAAGGGTAACGTCCTTGTGCTACTAAATCTCGCACTGTTAAACCTTCCGGTGCTACTGGCCCCTGGGGTAAAATACCTAACTGCTGCGCTACTTCTTTGGTGGAAAGATTAAAAATGGACGTTCCATCAAGATATACCGTACCACTACTGGGTTTGAGCAATCTAGCCAAACCTCGTAACAACGTTGATTTACCACAACCATTAGCACCAACTAAACCAGTAATTTGTCCGGTGGGAATTGCCAAATTGAGGTCACGGATAATCGTAGCACCATCGTAAGCTAAAGATAGACTTTTGGTTGACAGTCCTTTCATAAGTGAAACCATTTTAGATTTTAGATTTTGGATTTATGAAAATCTGATTTTTAGGTTGATAAAATATTCTCAATCCCCAGTTTTCAATCCCTTATTTTTTGCGGTTACGAATTAATAAATAAAGAAAATAAGGAGCGCCAATGGCAGCAGTTATTACCCCACAAGGAAGTTCAATAGGTGCAAATAGCATTCTTCCTAGTAAGTCTGCCATGACAACAATCACTCCTCCCAAGAGGGCGGAAGTAGGAATCAAAGCTTCATGGGTTGCACCTACCAACTGTCGTCCTAAATGGGGTGCAATTAAACCAATGAAACCAATATTTCCGGCGGTGGCGACTCCTGCACCAGCTAAGGCTACACCTACCACTGTGAGTAAACCACGTTGCCATTCCACCTGACTACCTAAACTTTTGGCGACATCATCTCCCAAGTTTAAAGCGTTCAAATGCCTAGCTAGCGTCAAAGCCATAGGCACAAAAACAATTAACCAAGGTAACAAAGAAAAAACTTGCTCCCAGGTACGACCGTAAACGCTCCCAGCTAACCAAACTAAAGCATTGCTAACGTCATAAATTTCTCCATAGGTAATCATCAAGCTGGTTATGGCACTTGCGATCGCAGATAAGCCAATACCCATCAAAATTAATAGAATCGGAGAACTACCTTGATTCCAAGCTAGAGAGTAAATTAAAACCGCCATCAGCAAAGCACCACCAAAGGCTGATAGAGGTAAGGTATAAATCGGTGCTGATGGCAGTAGTACAATTACTGCAACTGCCCCCAGGCTCGCTCCAGCATTGATGCCGATAATACCTGGGTCTGCTAATGGATTGCGTGTCAGTCCTTGAAAGACAGTGCCAGATATTGCCAGGGCTACTCCCACCATAAAGGCTACAAGGGTGCGGGGTAAACGCAAATCCTCAATCACGAATGCATGGTCTGGGTTTCCCGTATCTATACCCAATAGAGTTTTGACGATATTTAAAGGTGAGATTGGGTATTCACCCTGCCCGACATTCATCACCATCGCCACTACAATCCCAACTGTCAAACATAGCAGTATGACTGGTACACGTCGGTCAATTCGGAAAGATATCGCCGGAGAACGAATGACTAGCCAATCAACCTTCATTTTTTCACCTTTGATTTAGCCAGATAGACAAAAAAAGGAGCGCCAACTAGTGCTGTCATTACACCTACAGGTAACTCCTGCGGTTTGAGCAAGACACGGGCAGCAATATCTGCAACCAAGAGCAAAATAGCCCCCAAAACTGCACAATGAGGTAATATCCAACGATAATCGGCTTTAATATAAAATTTCACTATATGGGGAACGACTAAACCAATGAAGCCGATTGGCCCTGCCAGGGCGACGGAACTTCCTGCTAATAAGACTACACTGATAGCGGTAAATACTTTTATCCAAGCTGTCTGTTGACCCAAACCTTTGGCGACATCTTCACCTAAACTCATAGTGGTAATTTGTCTGCCGAGGGCAAAAGCTATGATTAATCCGATGCCGACAAAAGGCAGTACTTGTAAGAATAAATTAAAATCTCGACCAGATAATGAACCAGCTAACCAAAATCTAACTTGTTCGAGTGTTTCTTGACTGAGAATCAGGATAGCGGTGGTGAGGGAAGAAATCAGAGCAGTTAAGGCCGCTCCTGCTACCGTCAGATTCAGTGGGGTAGCTCCTCCCCGTCCCAGAGAACCAAGCATGTAAACTAATATTGCTGTTACTCCCGCACCAAAAAATGCCATAAGTGCGTAAACACTTATGGATAAGCTGCCAAAAACGAAAGTTGCAACAACGACAAAGAGGGCGGCTCCCGACTCAATACCTAAGATACCTGGATCTGCTAAGGGGTTTCGCGTCAAACCCTGCATCAATGCTCCCGATACAGCAAGAGCTGAACCTACAAGGATAGCAATTAGCGATCGCGGTAATCTCACGGTCTGAATAACTAAGCGATCGTAAGAACCATCAAAGGTGATAAAAGATGACAAAATCTTGCCCAGAGGTATTTCTACTGCACCTAGCGTCACACTGTAAACCAAACAAATTAGCAGCATACATAGTCCCAAAACTAGACCAAACAAGGCTGATATTTGTGGCTTTTTCAATCCTCTAGGTGATACTGTAGTCGCTTTTATCATGCTCCTATCGTTATTTGAAAATATTACGCTCTACTGGTCGGTTGTTTTTTAATGCTTTTTAAGCATGAGAGTTGATAATATTTCTTGATAAATATATAGATTACACGATCGTGTAGACTTTTCCCAAGTTTTTAACTAATTCGGCGGAATTCCCCATCCGTCTACACGGTGGGGATGGATAGCCGGGTGATGACGAAAACACCAACATCATATTTTAGTACTTTACCACAATCTATATTTATGATAAGATAAACACATCAAGGAGGTGATATTGAGTGCTACACAAGGTTGTACAAGTCCGTTTATATCCGTCAGTTGAGCAAGAAATACAACTAGCGCAAACTTTTGGGTGTGCTAGATGGTGGTGGAATTATGCTCTAAATAAGTCGATTGAAACTTATAAGGAAACGGGCAAGGGACTTAGCCGTGCAGCACTCAACGCATTTCTTCCTGCACTCAAAAAGGCAGAAGAGACTGTGTGGTTAGCTGATTGTTATAGCCAAGTTTTACAGGCTACGACACTGAATCTAACTACAGCCTACAAAAACTTTTTTGAGAAACGTGCTGGATTTCCTAAATTCAAATCAAAGATAGGAAAACAGTCTATCCAGTATCCTCAAAACGTCAAGATTGTAAATGGTAATGTAAAACTTCCCGGCAATATAGGGATAGTCAAAGCCAAAATACACAGACCTATTGAGGGAAAAATCAAAACTGCTACTGTAAGCAAAGCGCCATCAGGTAAGTACCTTGCATCCATTCTGACTGAAGTAGAAGGTGAAAATCCGGTTATTTCAGAAGGTAAGATTTATGGCATTGACTTAGGACTAAAACACTTTGCTGTCGTAACCGATGGCGAGAAAGTCTCCAAGTACGATAACCCTAAGCATCTTGCCAAACATGAAAAAAATCTCAAGCGCAAACAAAAGAAATTAGCACGTAAACAGAAAGGAAGTAAGTCAAGAAATAGATATAGAAAAGTTGTTGCCAAGGTTTACGAGCGAGTTAGTAACTCAAGGCAGGATTTTCTACATAAACTTAGTTATAAGTTGGTCAGCGATAGCCAAGCTGTCATAGTAGAAAATCTTCATGTCAAAGGCATGGTTCGTAATCACAAATTGGCGAAATCTATATCTGATGTGGGCTGGGGAACATTCACCAACTTTCTAGCTTATAAGCTAGAACGCAGAGGTGGAAAATTAGTTGAGATTGACAGATGGTTCCCTAGTTCCAAACTCTGTTCTAATTGTTTCTATACTATTGGTGAGATGCCGTTGGATGTCCGCGAGTGGACTTGTCCTCTTTGCAATACTCACCATGACAGGGACGCGAACGCCGCGCAGAACATTAGAGCAGAGGGTATCAGAATGATAAAGGCGGAAGGTTCAGCCGTCTCTGCTGTAGGAGGGGAGGTAAGTCCTACTCTTGGGCGAAAGTCTAAGTTTAGGCACTCCCCTTTGATTACAGAAGCCCCAACTTCAACCGTACTCGGTAAGTTGGGGTAGTTCACAATGAATCAAGAATACTATTTCAGCTTTGATATTATTTCTCAATAAAGTGGTATTGTCAAAGGGGATGCAGAATGGGGATTAGTAGACTGTGGTGGAAGTTTGGCTACTCCTACTTTTATCAAAGGGCTTTAAGCCCTTGTCTGTTTAATACTGTCTGGTTAATCAAGATGCTAGCTAGATTTACGGCGGACTGTAACTAGTTACTGGAGCATGGTGGTAAAGGGGAATTATTGAAAAAGTCACTCCCTTCTCTTGTCTCTCCCCAGTCCCCATTCCCTAATAGTAATTTTAGTCATCAGGCGTTACATCTGGACATGGTGGTGTTAATGAGGATTGATATTTTACTTAGGTTTTACAAAAGAAAACCAATACGTGTTTTACCCTTAATACTCAGTTTGATACTGGTTTTGTTTGTTGGAAGCCGCACTATAGCTGTACCAACAAAATCCACAGAGATATTATGGGATACCTATGGTGTGCCGCATATCTACGGAAAAGATGACCAGAGTGCATTTTATGCCTTTGGCTGGGCACAAATGCAAAGTCATGGAGATTTGCTTTTGCGTCTCTATGGTCAAGCACGGGGACGCGCGGCCGAATATTGGGGAGAAAAATACCTAGACTCAGATCGCTGGGTACAGACTGCGGGAGTACCAGAACGCGCCCGTTCTTGGTATAAAGCCCAGAGTCCAAGTTTTCGCAGTTATCTTGATGCTTTTGCTACTGGGATCAATGCTTATGCTTCCCAAAATCCTAACTTGATTGACGATCGAGTTGAGGTGGTGCTACCAGTCAAAGCAGAAGATGTCATGGCTCACTTACATCGGGTACTAAATTTCACCTTTGTGGTCAATCCTGAAGAAGTATTAGACCCGAACAAAGAAAAGTTGCAAGCAGGATCTAATGGTTGGGCGATCGCACCAAGTCATTCTGCAAGTGGGAACGCTATGTTGTTAGCAAACCCCCATCTACCTTGGTCAGATTTATTTTTGTGGTACGAAGCCCAAATCACCGCCCCAGGAATTGATGCTTATGGAGCAACACTTGTAGGTATTCCCGTATTAGCGATCGCCTTTAACAATAACTTAGGTTGGACTCACACTGTTAACACTTATGATGGTTGGGATGTTTATGAACTTACACTCGCAGGTGATGGATATCGCTTTGATGACAAAGTTCGGAACTTCCAGACAAAAACTCTTTCCTTAAAGGTGAAGCAGAAAGATGGTTCCTTGCAAGAACAACCATTAGTAGTGAAAAGTTCTGTCCACGGGCCTGTGCTAACCAAGAAAGATGGTAAAGTCGTGGCGCTGAGAGTTGCAGGTCTCGATCGACCAAGTGGACTCCAGGAGTGGTGGGATATGGCCCGAGCAAAAAACCTTACCCAGTTTCAAACAATACTCCAGCGCTTGCAACTGCCGATGTTTACGGTGATGTATGCAGATAGAGAAGGGCATATTATGCACCTATTCAACGGTCAAGTTCCAGTGCGTTCCTTTGGTGATTTTAAATACTGGCAAGGTCTAATCTCAGGGAATACATCTAAAACTTTGTGGACAAAAATACATCCTTACCAAGATTTACCGCGCATAGTTGACCCTAAGAGTGGCTGGTTACAAAATACCAACGATCCACCTTGGACAACTACATTTCCAGCCGCGATTAAAGCAGATAATTACCCGCCCTACATGGCTCCTCGTTTCATGGATTTCCGCTCCCAACGTTCTGTCAGAATGTTGGCTGAGGATGACAAAATCTCTTTTGACAAAATGGTTGCAGACAAGCACTCTACCCGGATGGAGCTAGCCGATCGGATTTTGGATGATTTAATTCCGGCTGCACGCAAGTATGGTAAAGACTTAGGGCAAAAAGCAGCTAACGTCTTAGAAGCCTGGGATCGGCAAGCCAATGCAGATAGTCGGGGAGCAGTGCTATTTGCTTTTTGGGCTCAACAGATGGACTGGGATAAGACCTTTAGTAAACCTTGGAGTGAAAGTTCTCCACGCACCACACCCGATGGTTTAGCTAATCCTGAAAGTGCAGTTACAACGCTAGAAGCGGTAGCAGCTAAGGTAGAAAAGACTTATGGTGCGCTTGATGTACCGTGGGGTAAGGTTTTTCGGCTACGGTTGGGCGATATGGATTTGCCTAGTAATGGTGGGGATGGCAACATGGGAATTTTTCGGGCACTCGATTTTGCTCCCGGAGAAAATGGGCAGTTCCAAGCTGTTGCAGGTGATTCCTATGTTGCTGCAATTGAATTTTCTAACCCTGTACGGGCAATGGCACTCACCAGTTACGGTAATGCAACTCAACCCGGATCGCCCCACATTAGCGACCAGTTACAGATGTTTGCCAACAAAAAATTGCGTCCTGTGTGGCGCGATCGCTCAGATATTCTTGCCCATCTAGAAGTACGTAAAGTATTCTGAGGTGAATGGCACTAAGAAAAGGGAAAATCGTTGAGGTAGCACGGGTGCAGAGGAGCGGAGGAGCAGGGGAGAAAGAAGAAGGAAGAAGCGAAACAAGAGGCATACAGAAAGAAGCAAGAGAAATTCTCCTCTGCCCCTCTGCCCCCCCTGCTCCTCTGCAATCCTTACGCCACCTACCCTTCAGCTTAACTTAGTGCCATTCTATTCTGAGGTCAATCAGCCAGCTTTCAAAGTGTGACGCACTTTTTCAACGACTTGAGAAAGTGCGCCAGCTTCAAAGGGAGAAATAAGATTTGCCGATCGCACTAATTCTCGAAAGGAGGCAGAACCCCCGCGATCGCATAATGCAATATACTCCGCCAACGCCTGCGAATAATTTTCTTCTGCTTTCACCCAAAACTGTAACGCGCAACACCCCGCCAAGGTGTAATCAATGTAATAAAACGGCGAACAGTAAATGTGTTGTTTGTCTTGCCAGAGTCCGCCTTTATTGAGGTAGTTCAAATCTCCATATTTACGCCAAGGCAGATAACGAGCTTCCATTTGTTGCCACATAAGATGTCGTTCTTGCGGGGTTGCTTCTGGATTTGCATATACCAAATGCTGAAAATGATCCACTGCCACACCATAAGGTAGAAATAGCATCGACCAGGCTAGATGCTGCCTCCGAAATCGATCGGCTTGATCCCCAAAAAACTTTTCCATCTGCGAATAGGTGAGAAATTCTAAGCTCATGGAGTGAATTTCACACGATTCTTGAGTGGGACATAGGTAATCTAAAACGGGCAAATTGTTACTTCGCCACATTTGAAAAGCATGACCGATTTCGTGAACGAACACATGCACATCGTTTTTTGTGCCATTGAAATTTGCGAACACGTAGGGAGCATCATAGTTTGGGAAGCTTGTGCAAAATCCGCCTCCTGCCTTTCCAGGACGGTTTTGCAAATCCAGTAAATGCCGCTCAACCATCATGCTAAAAAAACTACCCAGCGATGGATTCATGGCATCAAACATTTCTTGCGCCCGTTCTAGCATCCAGTCACAATCGCCAATTGGAGCCGGACTACCTTCTGCATCAAAGACAGACTCATCCCAAAAATATATGGTGTCTAGATTGAGCCGTTTTGCCTGTTGCTGAATTAGCTCCATCGCTAGGGGAACGACCTCTTGCACGACTTGATCCCGATAGCGTTCGACATCGGTTTGATTGTAATCCACCCTTCGCATTCGACGATATCCTAGCGCAATGTAGTTTTCATCGCCCAACTTTTTTGCCATGCGATCGCGCAGTTTCACCAATCGATCAAACAGTCGATCGAAGCGGTCTTGATTCTGCTCAAAAAACTGCCAGCGACACTGTTCTGCCTGGTGGCGAATATCTCGCTCTTTACTTTGGAGATCGGGTTGCAAACCCGATAAATTTATCTGCTGATCCTGAAATTCTAGCTTTGCCGAGGCGATCAGTTCGGTGTACTCATTGGTGAGTTTGGATTCTTCGATTAAATCGGCTGCGATCGCACTTTCAAAAGTCGTGATGTCGGCTTCCCACACCAAAAAGGCTTGCCGTCCCAAGCTTTGTTCTAACTCGGTGCGATCGGGGCTGTGAATCAGTTGCCGTTTTAGGTCTACTTCAAGGGCAGTCAGGGATGGTGAAAGTTCGCTGCAATAGTCCAAGGCAGTTTTGTACTCTTGGTTTTGCGTATCTTGGTGAAAGTGCAGTTGCGTGAGTTCCTTCCACGTACTGAGTCTGCGTCGTAAGGCATCCCACTGTTGAAAGACAACCTTTCGTTGCTCAGAGGTTTGAGCCTGGTTAAACTGCATCTGGATAGCTTGGTATTCGGCAGTTACCGTTAAAAGCGTTGGAGTTTCTGCTGTGATGTCGGCAAAATCTACTGGAGCTTGCATCAATCATTTCCCTCAGCGATCAAACATTTAGCGATCGGGCGAGTTCTAAAAAGTTTTTATTTTGGGAAATCGCCAACTTTCATTTTTCCAAAAATCTATTAAGATATTAACAATAAAATTGCTTGTAATGTTAGCATGAAACTGCTATAGATTCCTACTCACTACAATTATTCTTTTTAGTTTGATAAAACTAAAATTATTTCAATTCAATCAGACAATTATCTCTAACGATAAAAATTAGCGATCTAGGTAATATTAAACCTGGAATATGCAAAAAAATATATCAATAAAATAGAGTTATTTATTATATTAGAAAATTAAATAATATGTTTAAAGATTACTTTGAGTAAATCTCCTTGTGTGAAAGGCTTAGTTAAGTAGCCAGAGGCTCTAACCATCTTAGCTTTAGCTCTATCTATAAATCCTACTTTTTCTGACACCATAATCACAGGTGTATTTTTAAAATGTGAGTGTTTCCGCAGCAAAGAACAGAGTTCATATCCATCTAAATTAGGCATTGAAATATCCAACAAAATTATGTCGGGTTTTGTATGAACAATTTGCATTAAAGCTTTTAGAGAATCGGTGACTCCCACAACAGAAAAGGTTTGCTCATCTAAATAACTTTTAATAGCATTCAATACTGTAGGACTGTCATTAATACAAAAAATTGTATAGATTTTTTTGTCAGCATGGGGTTGGACGATTCGCCGATCCCTATGTTCATTAGTATTAATAGAGTAGGCTGAAGGTTTATAGCCGTTTGTTCTAGACCAGTTTGATGTACTTTTGTTTTTAGGTTTTAGCTCATTTATTTTGAACAGTTCTGAAGGGTGCGATTGAGAAGAGGGGGATGTCTGACGATAAGCCACTTCGCTTCGGGGCATTTGACATCGTTCAACCAGTAAGCGGAGATTTAGATGACAAAACTTTGGCATGTCATCCAGAAAGCTTTCAGGAATAAATTCATAACTCCCCTCTTCTAAGTTGAGAAATGACTCCAGAACTTCTAGTGCCAACTGTTCTATCAGTATTGCTGCTTGAGAGGGACTAATATATCTCTGATTAACTAACCAGCAAATAGCCAGATAATCTGGGTTCGGTATTGCCTGATTTTCAATCCCAGTTTCAAATATTGCCCGTAATTGTTCGTGAATTTCAAGAGGAAGAGTAGAAATTTGCTGACTCAAGCGTTGCAAATTCCTGTAAAGCGGCTCAAACATTTTCTCTGAATAGCAAGCATAAATGAGCTTACCCTCATCTACATATATTGACCAAGAACCTGATGTGCTAAACACCTGCAAACAACCAGTAACCGACTTACCAGTGATTTTTTTCAACAAAGATAAAGGCTGGAGCTTTTGGAAAAATCTGTATCTACTAATTGGAAGTGTCTTCATTGAGATAGTTCTGGAATAAAATTAACATTTGCAGGAAAAATTAGTGAATTACCTTTTCGGAATTCACCGCGACTTTGTTGGAAACACTATCAAATAAATATAGCGGTCACATTTGACTTAGTACAGAGATTCCACACCCCCCAACTCTTAATTAACCAATCTCTGTTAAGCTAGAAAGCACGAATTACAATTAAACCAATCTATCTTATTGCCCAATAGCAAAATGGCCCGACTGGTTGCCAGGATATAGTATTTCAAAAATTAGATTGGTTTTCTGTATCTTTTGCTAATCTAGCCAATCTAACAGTAACTCAAGTGCAACGAACAGACCATTGGCTCTCGCCCATCAGTCACAAAAGCATCATTGTTATCCGTATTTCACAGCCTAAAATTGTAGATACTTTGCTTCTCTTGCAAAAGTTTTTTTGCCCTTTATCTTAAAGTCTGGAGCAACCAAAATATCTTGTAATATAGATAAAAATGCTTATCCATAAAGGCTTTTAAGGATTAAGTTCCTGCTGCTTTTATATCCGTGACGAAAGTTCTCGGCTACTTTTGGTGGAGGTTTATGCTTGAGGTAAACTTCATCAAGAGAAAAAGTATTATTAAAAACTAAGCATTCAAAAAGCTCAATGTCTTACTTAGGTTTGTGGATGTAGAGCAGCTCTTAGTGTTGGGATTAAGCAAAATTATTACTTGCACAACAAGAATGATAAATCTCCGACCAAGGATGAGTTAGCTGATAATTACCGCCATAATGGTGTGTGGTGAGATGCACAGGCGACCGGTTCAGCAGAAGGGAATCTCTTCATAAGTACTGGAAACGGGTTTTAATGTTGTGTGGGGCTAAATAGCCACTCTGTACAATTTGGAGTGACAAATTCAAGAATTTACAGCGAAGTTCTTGATTGGTAGTACATACCTGCAAAATAGCTATTTTTAGCTAAATGGTAGATAACAAGTAACGTACTCACTAAAATTCAGATTACTATAATTTTCAAAAAAAGTTAGCAGCAATATATAAACTTCATGATAAATCAGTGAAGTAAAGATGAAAGCTAACTAATGTTATCTTTCAGTATTTCTTTTCTCTAATATCCGGGAAGGCTAAAAATGTACAGTAAAAGATAATTTTGTCTGCTGATTTAATTACACTTATAAATGAATGAATCATTTTATAATAGCAATTTACCCGAAGAATCTCAAGTTTTAAAAATCACAAATATCAATCCCAAATTCTCCGCATGGGCGTAGCCCGTCGTAAACATTGCATTGATTAAGCTATGTAGCAAAAAGACGCAAAGAATTTCTTTGCGTCTTTAGTGTGAGATTTAGAAGTGGACATTCTCACCGTTATACCCGCATTTCTCACAAGTTTGAAATGCAGAGGGGCGGAGGGGATTGAACTTGGCACATTGAACTCTCCTCTGCTCCCCTGCTCCCCTGCTCCCCTGCTCCCCTGCTCCCCTGCACAAGCACAGGCTTTGAGCATTGGTGAGAAATCCGGGTATAGTTCTCCATCTACTTAAACTTGTTCCCGCCAGCACCAGTTTAAAAGTGTACCACCAGCAACCAACTTAACTAGTTCTAGTACCCAATAACTGCCGTGTAGTAAATTCATTGTCGATGGAATAGCAGCAGCAGCTTCAAATAGATTGAGTTGAACTCCGATAGCGCACATTTGCGGAGTTAAGAAATAGGTGTCAAGCACAGCTATAGTTAGCAGCAGCCCAGATAAAATAATACTGCCAATACGCCAGTGATATTGGATTTTACCCAAAGCTAATGCCCCAGTTAATACTACAGCAGCAGATAATAATTCCATACGATTGAAGTTCCAAAAAATCGTATAGCCTGCTGTCGTAAAACCAGCTTGGCTCATCATGCCGGAAAGATAAAGGCTAGGCATAATTACCCAGTCTAAAACTAGACTAGCACTGAGCCAAAAGCCCAAAGTCAATATAATAGCAGTTTGCCAAATTGGTCGTTTGAATTCAATGTTAGAAATAGCAGTCATAAAATAATTGCGTGTGTTGTATTCCTAGTCTCTAACTTCACCAGCAATTTGACAAGGAATATCAATTAACCTTTACAAAGCAATTTCTCTTAATTGATTCTTAATTCAATTACAAGATTCCTTAAAGTTTATTGAGAAACGTAAAGATTTTTTAAAAAGTAATTTAAATAGATTTTGCTTGTTAGAAATACTCAATTTTTTCTATCGAATAACTAAGCGATCGCAGTTATGGGAGAATTAATCGTTGGTTTGGCTGAATTAGCGATCGCAATTTCATGTTTTGGATACTGGCTGTGACTATTTATGGTTTGTGAAACTGAGAATACTGAATACTTACGTTTTTTGTGGTAAATGCTATTTAGTTTAGGGATTGATTTTTGGTCTACCAGGGGCGATATCTCCGACAGGCTACTATTTACGTCTTTCTTACCTACTGTTGCGTGAAATTAAGTCTCAAGATAGTGTGTAGCTCACCACAGAACAACTTAAGCTTGGTGTATAAGTTTGGGGAAATAATGATGAATAAGGAAACAGTTCCTAGTCAAGCTGAAAAATCTAATCCAGAAGGCGAACCATTGGAACTAAGTCTAGAGGTACTCGACAAAATCAAACACCCTGCAAGAATAGACGATGTTATTCGGGAGCAATCACCAGAAGAACGTAAGAGTAACCCAGCTTTAACCCCAGAAATGATTGATGATTCAACCGATCGATAAGCGGGTTTACAATCTAGTAATACAAAAGCTCAGATTCCCTACTTCTTAGAGAAGTAGGGAATCTTGTTATTGACGTTAACTCATGCTGTAAGCAGGTTGGCGTAATTAAAACTTTTACCAAAGTCATTTTTTTAACGTAGACGCTTCTCTACGAGACGCTACGCGAAAGGCTTGCCGCAGACTACCGTAAAAGACGCACATGACGCAGAGAGAAGAAAGAAAGGCTTAACTAAACCCTATTGGAATAGAAGCAGGTTGGCGCAAAGTTCTTGCGGAAGTCTTCAGATTATGAAACCATAGTTTGTAACTTGCTGATACAAATACGGCTAGCCTGTCTCTCGGCTTACTCCAGAAAAAAGTACTGGTACTGATAACGATAATGACGCGCTCTCCAAATCCAGAAAATAATCAGGAACCATCTAATCCTCGTTTATGGCTCCTCCTGTTAGGACGTACCAGTTTGGCTCTTGGTATCGTTTTACTGATTGGAATTGCAGTCGGTGCTTGGTGGGCTAGAAGCTATGTATATAAAGATTTAGCGCCATTGGTGCAGCAAAATCTCGAACAATTGCTTGGGCGGCCAGTAAAAGTAGGCAAAGTTGAAGGTTTTTCGCTCTCTAGTCTGAGATTTAGCTCTTTATCTATACCAGCAACTGCCACCGATGCAGACCAGGTGGTAGCAAAAGCCTTGGATGTGCAGTTCTCACCCTTAGAACTTCTCTTAACCCGAAAACTGGCATTAAATGTAACGTTAGTTCAGCCCAATGTCTACATCCAACAGGATCGAGATGGGCGTTGGGTTACAGCCCAAGTTAAGGCTGGAGAAGGAAAAGGTGCTATTCAAACTGAATTGCAAACACTTCAAATTCAAGATGGAAATGTAGAGTTGATGCCGTTCGCCGTACCAACTAAACCGAAAGGCTCAGTAATATTAAATCAAGTTGGTGGTATTGCTCGATTTTCGGATCAAAATCAAAGGATTGGTTATGACATCAATGCTCAACTCACCAGGGGAGGCGCAGTTAAAATCGCTGGTGAAACCCAACTAAAAGCTCAACAAACTAGCCTCAACCTTTCAGCACAAAATTTACAAGCATCTGATATTAGTCGATTAATTCAGTTACCGATCGCATTGCAATCAGGGTATTTAAATGCCGACTTAGGGGTTCAGATTCCACCCAAACTGTCAGAAATAGCGATTACAGGAACGGCTACTGCGAATCAAGTCACTGCTAAAATCCAAAATATTCCTCAGCAGGTTTCCAATTTTAATGGGAGATTTACATTTCAAGGTCAGACAGTTGCTTTAGAGAATTTGAGTACAAATTTTGGTAAAATTCCCATTCTGGCCAATGGAACAATTAATACTCAGACAGGTTTTAATATCTCCGCTCAGATAAAACCAATTAGTGCTAAAAATATCTTAGACACGCTGAATGTAAATTCGTCAGTCCCAGCTAGTGGCGAAATTCAAGCAAATATTAAAGTCTTAGGCGCACTTCAGCAACCAGTCCTTAGCGGTACAGTAAGCAACACAAAACCGATTCAAGTCGATCGCATTCTCTTCAAAGCTGTCAATACTGATTTCCGCTTGAATGTATCTCAGACCGCATCTCAACTTGCTGTCTCCAATTTGAAAATAGTCCCCGCAGCGGGTGGTCAAATCACAGGAGGCGGTCAAGCTAATTTAGGAGTCAACAAAGACGTAATATTTAATGCCCAAGTTGATGGTGTATCGGGGGATATACTAGCACGAGGCTATGGCGTTACTCTACCGATCGCAGTTGGAAATGTTTCCGCAAAAGCACAAATTTCTGGTTCACTTGCCAAACAACCCTTGAAACTTGATGTTTCCAGCGTTCAGGTAACGCCACCAACAGGGGGACAAATTACAGCCAGCGGTCAAATTCAACTAGCTCCCCAAGGTCAAGTAGATATAGGTATTCAAGCTCAAGGCTTACCAGGAAATGCGATCGCTCAAGGTTACAATATTTCAACTCCCCTCAATCTTGGTGGTATATCTGCAAACGCTAAAATATCTGGCTCTCTGGGTAAACCATTAAACGTCAATGTTGCTCGCGTTCAGGCAAATCCAGAAGTGGGAGGGCAGGTTACAGCTAGCGGTCAACTTCAGCTTGCACCCCAAGGGAGGGTATCATTTAATGTGCAAGCTCAAAATTTACCAGGAGACGCGATCGCCCGAGCGTACAAATCCTCACCCTCCATCACTATTGGTAAAGTATCGGCAAATGCCAATATTTCTGGCACTCTGAAGAACCTACAAGCAGTCGCGCGGGTGCAAGCGCCTACAGCGACCTATCCCACTACCGGACGAGTTGTTGTTACCAAACAAGGAGAGAATATCATCTTTCCAGATGCAGTGTTGAACGTGGCAGGGGGGACAATCGTAGCTAAAGGTCAAGTTGCACAAGAACGCTGGCAAGGAGTTGTCAACACTTCTCAAATTCAACTCAACCGGTTTTCACCACAACTGCGAGGACGGCTCAATAGCGATATTCAGTTATCAGGCACAACAAAATCTTTCCAGCTTGCAGATATTCGCGCCGCCGGAAAAATCCGCCTTTCCCAAGGGGTAGCACTGCTGGCAAAACCGCTCGTGGCTCAATTTCAGTGGAATGGACAGCAGATTATAGTTGAAAATGCAAGTACCGCCGGATTGAGTGCTAATGGTGCGATCGCAATTCAGTCTCCACCAACAGGCGCACCCCAAATCGCGGGATTTGATTTAAACGTACTGGCGCAGAATTTCAACTTAAAAAATACTGGCTTTCAAATTCCTGGAGACGTAGCAGTGGCGGGGCTACTTGATTTTAATGGAAAAGTCACAGGCACTCCAGATGTTCCCCAAGCTAATGGCAACATTCGGCTGCGAAATTTTCAGGTTAGTAACTTGGCTTTTGACCCACTTTTAACCGGAAACGTGAGTTTTCAAGGGGGACAGGGGGCAAGTCTACGATTAGCCGGTAAGCAAGACATAATTGCGCTTAATTTGGGTGCAAATTATCGGCCAACTTCATTTTTAGTCAGTCGGGATGGGGCCGTTAGCATGGGTAGAACTGAGGGAGATAACTTACTCATCAACGCCCAACAGTTTCCTATCGCTCTAATTGGGGGCTTTTTACCGAACAATCAATTGAAACCTTTAGGGGGGCAATTATCAGGAAATTTAGTTGTCAATCTTAATAATTATGCAGTTGCGGGGAACGTTGCGATCGCAGGGCCTCGTGTTGCCAGAGTAGCAGCCGACGAATTTCGCGGTACTATTAATTATGCCGATGGTACTGCTAGCTTGGCTAATGGTCAATTGCGGATTGGAGATAGCAATATTGCCTTAAGTGGAAATGTCAAAACAGGGAACGATCCCCAATTTCAATTCCAAGCTAACTTAGACCAAACCAGAATCGAGAGACTTTTACAAGCGTTTAATATCTTTGATTTTCAAGACCTTGGTACCGGCTTGAAGCCTCCAACCTTAGCTGGAGCAGAGGTACTTAATACCAAGCCTATCAGTTTGCCCAATGCAGATTTGAAAACCCAGTTAGCCTATTTCTCTAATATTGCAGCATCCCTAGCGAAACAACAGCAAGAAGAAACAAAAAAAGCCGCATCTTTACCTACTCTTGCAGAATTAACGGGTGCTTTGAGTGGAGGAATTACAGCTAATGGCTCATTAAAATCTGGGTTGAATGTCGGCTTTAATTTCCAAGGTGCTAACTGGAAATGGGGTGAATACTCCATTAATCAAGTCATTGCTCAAGGTACTTTTGCCGATGGAATCGTCACACTTTCGCCCTTGAGTGTTGGCATAAATCAAGGACTAGTAGCTTTTTCAGGACAACTAGGAACTGAACAACTATCTGGAAAGTTGAATGTCGCAAGTCTACCTCTATCACTTTTACAACCTTTTATAGAAAAATATCCCGTAGATATCACTGGTAACGTAAATGCTGATGCCACATTAGGAGGTAACTTAAAAGACCCTAATATCAAAGGGAAAGTGACACTGGCGAATGCGACTCTCAACAAACAACCTGTGCAAACAGGACTGGTAAACTTTGACTACGACAAAGCTCGTTTGAATTTTGATAGTACCTTGCTAGTAACAGGAACGCAGCCAGTTACCGTTACAGGTAGCGTACCTGCTCCGTTACCTTTTGCCGCAGTGCAACCAGATAGCAATCAAATCAGCATCAAAGCCAATGTGAATAATGAAGGATTGGCGCTGTTAAATCTGCTTACCAACAATCAAGTAAGTTGGGTAGACGGTCAAGGACAGGTAGACTTAAATGTTCAGGGTACTTTAAACGAACCAATTATTAATGGAAACGCCACAGTTAACAACGCAACTGTTCGCGCTCAAGCTTTATCTGAACCCCTAACGAATTTGACAGGGACAGCGCAATTTAATGGCAATACTTTGAGTGTAGAAAAGATTCAAGCTACTTACAATAAAGGGCAAATAATTGCATCAGGTATCCTGCCAATTTTTGATCCTCAGCCAGCAGCAGCTAATCCCCTAACGATATCAATAGCAGACAAACTCAATTTTAAGCTTGCAGGATTGTATGAAGGGGGTGTTGGCGGCGATGTGGTAATTCGCGGAACAGCCCTAAAACCTGTAATTGGTGGAGAGATTAAACTGAGTGATGGTAAGGTGATTATCGGAAATTCTACTGCTAAGACCAAATCAGCTGCTACAACAGAAGCGAATACTAACGTCATAAATAGAGAACAGATACCGACAGCAGAGAATAACGCTAGCTCGGTGACTACACCAGATAGTAATGCTAACCCACTAACTACACCAGCAAATAGCGCTAGTGCAGCAACTCCACCCAATTTGCCTATAGAGTTTGCAGATTTAAAGTTGATTCTAGACAAGGATGTTAATGTTACAACTCAGTCGCTACTGAGCTTTGTACCAGGAGGAGCTGCATTGAGTCAGCCTATACTGAACTTTGAGGCAAAAGGCGACTTGACCATCAATGGTACATTAGCCAAGCCACTTCCTGAAGGAGAGATTCGTTTGACAGGAGGACGACTGAGCTTATTTTCCACTGAGTTTGCTTTGGCGCGAGGTTACGAACAAACTGCGCGGTTTATTCCAAGTCAAGGACTCGATCCTACTTTGGATGTTCGCCTGACTGCGATCGTACCTGAAGCTTCCGGTACGAACAGTCAAGTTTTGGAATCACCATTGTCTGCTGAAGTCAGCGATGTTTCTGTAAACAACTTTGGGACTTTACGGACTGTTACCGTTCAAGCTAGGGTTAACGGGCCAGCTAGTAAGTTGGGCGACAATCTAGAACTGACGAGCGAACCTAGCCGTAGTAAGGGAGAAATAGTTGCTCTCTTGGGTGGCTCAATTCTTGGTTCTTTCGGTCAAGCAGATGCAGGACAAGGGTTGACTAATTTCGCTAGTTCTACCATTTTAGGTGGTTTGCAAGGAACTATCACTGCGATCGGACAGGCTGTTGGCTTCAGCCAATTTCGGATATTTCCCACACCTACTACGAGTAATGAAACATCAAGAGCTTCAGTTCTGAATTTATCAGCAGAAGGTGTGTTTGATATTAATAAAAATTTCTCTGTCTCTTTATCCGCGCCTTTATCTACATCTACAAATCAGTCCTTGGGTTACAACGTTCTTTATCGACTCAACGACCAAATTTTGATGCGAGGCTCAACTAATTTGGGGGATGAAAATCTATTTCAAGTTGAGTATGAAAGTCGATTTTAAATTAATACAATTCAGTTAAGCATTTCTTCTTTCTCTTGCTTTGCGTCCTCTGCTCACTCTGCGGTTTGTTAAAAAAATTACTTTGACAAACAGTTAAGCTTTAACCCAAGCGGATTAGATTTTAGATTACTGCATTAGTATTACAGGTTGATTATGAGAACGAACCACAGAGGCGCAGAGAACACAGAGGAAGAAAACTAGCCACAGCCCGATTTTTTTGTCGCCAAAATTCGAGGTGTAGCTGTCTGTAGCATATTACTGATGATTTGAATGTTCGTGATTTGTAGCTACGGGTGGTAATGCCGTTAGTGCATTTTCTTCTTTGGCTTGCATTTCTAGCAATTGGGGAACTGTCACAAATCGATAGCCTTGGGCCTTCAAACCGGCGATCATTTCTGGTAAAGCCTTGACGGATCTAGAACGATTACCGCCGCCATCATGCATCAGTACAATTGCACCTGGTTTTGCATATTTCAGCACATTTTTAACTAGCATTGGCACTTGAGGCGAACGACGTTCAGCGTCTCCCGACTCTTCTGACCACATCATGACAGCGTATTTCTCGTTTTTGGCATATTGAGCTAATCCATTATTCAGAAAGCCACCTGGGGGACGAAACAGAGTAGTTTTCTCTCCTGTGGTCTTATAAATAATATCTGCTGTGCGGTCAATTTCACTAGCCGCAGTCGCTGCATCCATTTTAAAATACCAATGATGCCATGTATGATTACCAATTACGTGACCATCAGCAGCCACTTGTTTGGCAACTTTGGGAAAATATTTCACCATTTCCCCAAGCATAAAGAATGTCGCCTTGATATTATTTTTCTTCAAAATTTCTAAAACCTGTTCCGTATTTTTGGGGCCAGGGCCATCATCAAAGGTCAAGGCAATGACTTTTTCATTTGCTTTTAGTTTTGCTTGATAAACGATTGTGCCCTGAAAAGGCTTTGGCACTTCATTCATCTGGTCTGTAGCTGGAGTGATAGATTGTGCATCTGCACTCATTGCCCTACCTAAAACCGTTTTAGCACTCTCACCTTTTGGCTTTTGAATTCCCAACAGACGGTCAAGTTTAGTTGTGCCTGCAAGCAGACTGATACCCAAACTACCTACACCAGCAAGCAATGTAATAGTTACTACCTTTAAAAACGGCGATAATTTACGATTAGACACATTAAATCTCCTTAAATATTGGGGATTGGGGATTGGGG